>JBEBJW010000266.1:0-7698 GCA_040079715.1 Myxococcota bacterium
GCTCTGGCCGGACGGCGTCCCGCCGGCGATGATCGAGACCCCGACGGGGGCGACCCGGGCCACGACTCCGTCGCCGGGCGGGTTCCCCGACAGCGCGCCGAACACGGTGTACCTGAAGCAGAGCGGCCAGATCTACTCGGTCCGCGACTGGGACACGCTCCGGCGGTGGATCGGCGAGCGCAGGGTCGATCGGAACGATCTCGTGTCCGAGGGCGGCGTGCGGTGGGAGCCGATCGGCGGTCGGCCGGAGCTCGCCGCGCTGTTCAGGCCGGAGCCGGTGCTCCCGTCGCCGACGCCGGTGCCCGCCGCGGCCACCGTCCTGCCGTTCGGCGGCGACACCCCGTTCGGCGCGCCCGCCGGGCCCGAGCTGTGGTCGGACGACGACACCGAGGGGGTCCCGGTCGGGCTGCCGCCGCTGCCGACCGACGCGGGCCCCGACGACAGCGTGTTCCGGTCGTCGATGTTGACCCCGTCGCTGATCGACGAGCTCGAGTCGACCGGCGGGCTCCACCTCGGGGTCCAGTACGACCCGACCGACGAGATCGAGGCGCTGGGCGACGGCGACTACGGGCTGGCCGAGGACGACGACGACCGCGAGACCGAGGCGATGATGCCGGTCCCGGTCGAGGACGAGCCCGGGACGGTGATCGTGTCCGAGACGCCGGTCCCGGCCGACGATCTCGAGTCGTTCGACGCGTTGGAGATCTCGCCGGTCGGGGGCGAGGGGCCGGTGTCGCGGGCGTTCGAGCGGACGACCAACCTCGCGCGGATGTCGTCGAAGGCCTCGCCGCTGTCGGCGCCCCCGGCCCCGCTGGCCGCGCGGGACCGGGCCCTCGCGACGGCCCCGCCGGCCGTCCCGCTACGCCCGCTCGACGGGGGCCCGCTCGACGGGGGCGCGATCACCCAGCCGGTGGCGATCCCGCGCCCGGACGAGTTCCCGTTCGAGCAGGAGTGGGTCGAGGCGAACAGCAAGCCGCCCAGCCGGTGGATGTGGGCGGCCGCGGTCGCGCTGACCGCCGTGTTCGGCGTGGTGGTGATCGGGTGGGTCCTGTCGACCCACAGCCCGGCGCCGACCCCGCCGCCGATGGTGGTGCCGAAGCGCGAGACGGTCGAGGGCGCCCCGACCCCGGCCGTGACCCCCGCGGGCGCGGTCGCTCCGGCGGCACCCGGCGCGCGTCGGCCGCCGATGAACGCCGACGCTGTCCGAGCCGGCCCTGCCGAGCCTCCTGCGGAGCCACCTCGGGAGCCCCCCGCGTTGCCGGTGACCCCCGGCCCGTCGTCGGCCGAGCTGACCGAGAAGGCGTGGGCGCTGGCCGAGGACGACCGCGACAAGGCGGCGAAGCTGTTCCGGCAGGCGCTGGACCAGGATCCCGACAACGACGACGCGAACTACGGCTACGGCTACGTGCTGCTGATGACGAACCACCGGGCCGACGCGGTGCGGTACCTGTGCAAGGCGCGCAACGCCGGGGATCCCGAGATCCGGCAGGACGTGAACGGAATGATCCGGACCCACGACCTGACCTGCCCGTGACCGGGTCGGCGCGTTAGGCAACGATCCCGGACGGAGGGCCACGTGGCGGACGAAGAAGACTACTTCCGCAAGCTCGACCAGGAGGCGAAGGCGAAGCTCAAGGCGAAGCTCGACGCCGACACCGCGGAGGCCGACAAGGCCGCCCGGAGGTCGTTGCACCTGCTGAAGTGCGGCAAGTGCGGCGGACAGATGAAGACCCAGGTGTTCCGCGGCCTCGAGATCGAGGTCTGCGAAGACTGCAGCGCGGTGTTGCTCGATCCCGGCGAGCTCCAGACGCTGGCCGGCGCCGATCAGACCGCGACGTTCTCGTCGTTCTTCTCGATGTTCGGCAGCAAGCCCAAGAGCTGACCGTCGAGGGGTGCCGACCGGAGCGGGCGTGGTCCTCGTTCCGGTGGCCCTGCGGACGGGGTCGGCGCGGATCGGTGCGCGATCGGGGGTGGACGTGCGCCCGCGCGAGTTATGCGGCGCGGACGAACACGGAGGCCGAATGGCGCGTTGGACCACCGCGGACAGCGAGGATCTCTACCAGATCCGCGCATGGGGACAGGGCTGGTTTTCGGTGAACGAGGGCGGAAACCTCGTGATGGCCCCGCCCGGCCAGACGGCCGGCGTCGACCTCAAGGTCCTGGTGGACGACCTCAAACGCCGGGGGATCGCGCTCCCGGTGTTGATCCGGTTCTCGGACCTGATCAAGGCCCGGATCGAGATCCTGGTCGGCGCGTTCGACAAGGCGTTCCGCGAGTACGAGTTCAAGGGCCGGTTCCGCGGGGTGTACCCGATCAAGGTGAACCAGGACAACCACGTCGTCGGCGACTTCGTGAAGTACGCCGCGCCGCACCACCTCGGGCTCGAGGCCGGCAGCAAGCCGGAGCTCCAGGTCGTGCTCGCGATGCTCGAGGACCCCGAGGCCCTGATCATCTGCAACGGCTACAAGGACAAGGAGTACATCCGGCTGGCGCTCCTGGCCCGCAAGCTCGGGCGGAACTGCATCATCGTCGTCGAGCAGGCCGAGGAGCTCGACCACATCCAGCAGCAGGCGGCGGAGCTCGGGATCCGGCCGGTGATCGGGGTCCGGGCCAAGCTGACCGCGAAGGGCTCCGGCCGGTGGCAGAGCTCGGTCGGCGACCGGGCGAAGTTCGGGCTGACCGTGCGCGAGATCGTGGAGGTGGTCCACCGCCTGCGCGACCAGGACATGCTCGACTGCCTGCAGCTCCAGCACTTCCACATCGGCAGCCAGGTCACGAACATCCGGGCGTTCAACACCGCGCTGCGCGAGGCGATCCGGATCTACATCGAGCTCGTGAAGCTCGGCGCGAACATGCGGTACATGGACGTCGGCGGCGGGCTCGGGGTCGACTACGACGGCTCCCGGACCAACTTCGAGTCGTCGATGAACTACTCGGTCGAGGAATACGCCGCGACCATCGTGTCCACCGTGGTCGCCGGGTGCGACGACGCCGGGATCCCGCACCCGGACCTGATCACCGAGGCCGGGCGCGCGATGATCGCCCACCACGCGGCCCTCGTGTTCGACGTGCTCGGCGTGACCGCGATGGTCGAGGCGAAGGCCCCGCGGGCCCCGCGCGAGGGCGCGTGCGAGGAGATGCACGAGCTGTGGGAGGTCTACAAGTCGATCACCGGCAAGAACCTGCTCGAGCCGCTGCACGACGCGACCGAGATCCGCGAGCAGAGCCTGACCAAGTTCAACCTCGGGCTGATCGGGCTCGAGGAGCGGGCCGAGGTCGAGGGCCTGTACTTCGCGATCGGCAAGAAGCTCGTCCGGACCGGTGACCGGTCGTCGGACATCCTGCCCGAAGAGATCGAGCCGCTCGAGAAGGCGCTGGCGGACATCTACTACTGCAACTTCTCGCTGTTCCAGTCGGCGCCGGACTCGTGGGCGATCGGCCAGCTGTTCCCGATCCTGCCGATCCACAAGCTCGACACCGAGCCCGACCGGCGCGCAGTCCTCGCCGACCTGACCTGCGACTCGGACGGCAAGATCGAGCGGTTCATCGACAAGCGCGACGTGAAGAACGTGCTCGAGGTCCACGACCCGAACGGCCAGCCGTACTACCTCGGGATGTTCCTGGTCGGTGCGTACCAGGAGATCCTCGGCGACCTGCACAACCTGTTCGGGAACACGAACGTGGTGCACGTCGCGGTCGGCGAGGGGCGGTCCGGGTACAAGATCGAGGCCGTGGTCGAGGGCGACACCGTGCGCGAGGTCCTCGAATACGTGAGCTACGACCGCGATCTGCTGGTCAAGCGCCTGCGGAGCCGGGTCGAAGAGGCGATCGAAGACGGCCGGCTGACCCTCGAGGAGGGCGGCCTGCTGGTCAACACCTACATCAGCGGCCTCGAGCGGTACACCTACCTGTCGCAGGGCGCGTAGCGGAGAGGGCGATGGTCGACGCGCCGACGTGGGACCTCGAGACGTTGTGCCCCGGGGGCCCGGGCGGCGCGGAGTTCGCGCGCCGCCGCGACGGGCTGCGGGCCCGGCTGGTCGCGGTCCGGGACCGGCTCGCGTCGATCGGGCCGATCGCGGGGGACCCCGCGGGCTGGTCGGCGGTGATCCTGGAGATCGACGCGCTCCACGACGCGTTCGGCGAGATCGCGTCGCTCGCGCTGTGCGCCGCGTCGACCGACAGCCGGTCGACCGTCGCCCGGGCCGGCGAGGCCGAGTCCGACGAGCTCCGGCTGCTGCTCGACGAGGTGATGGTCGGGGTCGGGGCCGCCCTCGACGCGATCGACGACGCGCCGTTCGCCGGGTGGACCGCCCGGCCCGAGCTCGTCCCGCTCGACCCGTACCTCCGCCACCTCCGGTCCGGCCGGGCGCTCCGGCTCGAGGCCTCGCTCCAGGCGCTGAAGGTCGCGATGGACCGCGAGGCGATCACCGCGTGGGGCCGGCTGTACGATCAGCTGTCCGGCGACCTGACCGCCGAGCTGACCGTCGGCGGGCAGACCCGGCGCCTCGGGATCGCCGAGCTCGCCGCGATGCGGGCCGAGCCGGATCCGGCGGCCCGCGAGGCGGCGTTCCGGGCCGGCCAGGGCGCGTGGGCCACCGTCCGCGGGACCTGCGCCCACACCCTGACCCAGATCACCGGCGCGCGGCAGCAGCACAACGACCGCCTCGGGGTCGACGAGCTCGCCGAGACCTGCCACCGCAACCGGATCGACCGGGCCACCCTCGACGCGATGTGGGCCGCAGCCGACGCGGCGCGCCCGGCGCTGGTCCGGTACCTCGACCACAAGGCGAAGCGGCTCGGCAAGCCGCGGCTCGACTGGTGGGACGTCGACGCGCCGCTGAATCTCTCGTCCTCCACCGGCGCCCCGCTGTCGTTCGCCGCCGCCGCCGCCGAGGTCGCCGACGCGTTCGACGGGTTCCACCCGGAGCTCGGGCGGTTCGCGCGCGACGCGGTCGATCACCGGTGGATCGACGCGTTCCCCCGCGACGGACGCCGGTCCGGCGGGTACTGCACCGGGTTCCCGCTCGCGCGGCAGTCGCGGATCTTCATGACGTTCACCGGCACGATCGACAACGCGGTCGTCCTCGCGCACGAGCTCGGCCACGCGTACCACAACCACGTGCTGGACGGCGTCCCATCGAGTCGGGCGAACCTCACGTCGGCGCTCGCCGAGACCGCGTCGACGTTCGGCGAGGCCGTGTTCCGCGACCACCTCCTCGCCCGGGCGACCGATCCGGCGCTGCGGACGTTCGTGCTCGACCAGCAGCTCCAGGCCGCGGTCGCGTTCCTGATGGACATCCCCCACCGGTTCGCGGTCGAGCGGGAGCTGTACGCGGTGCGGCGGGGCGGGGTGTTCGACCCGGACGACCTGTCCGCCCGGACCGTCGCGGCCCAGCGCCGGTGGTACGGCGACGCGCTCGGGTCGTGGAACCCGCTGTTCTGGTGCAGCAAGCTGCACTACTACATCCCAGAGTTCGGGTTCTACAACTGGCCGTACGCGTTCGGGTACCTGTTCAGCGCCGCGGTCCACGCGCGGGCCAAGGCGGCCGGTCCGAGCTTCCTCGGTCCGTTCCGGGAGCTGCTGCTGCGGACGGGCTGGCAGGACAGCGACGTGCTCGCCCAGGAGGTGCTCGGGGCGGACCTCCGGGACCCGGCGTTCTGGGTCGAGGCCGTCCGCCCGATCGCGACGTGGGTCGATCAGCTGGTGGAGGTCACCGCGTGACCGCGACGAACGTGTTGTGGGTGTCGGCCGAGATGGCGCCGTTCAGCAAGACCGGCGGGCTCGGCGACGTGGCGATGGCGCTGCCGAAGGCGCTCGCGGCCCGGGGCAACCGGGTGGTGGCGGTCTCGCCGCGGTACAAGCCGGTCGAGGGCGCAGAGCCCCTGCCGGCGGCGTCGAAGCTCCACCTGTTCGGCGCCGATCACCTCGTGCAGTACCACGTGCTCGACCGGGACGGCGTCCGGTGGGTGCTGGTCGACCACCCCTCGTTCCGCCGGCCGGGGATCTACGGCGACGACCGCGGGGCGTACCCGGACAACCTGTTCCGGTACACCCTGTTGACCCGGGCGGCGATCGAGCTCGCGGCGGCGATGTTCGGCGAGCAGGTGGTGTTCCACGCGAACGACTGGCACACGGCACTGCTGCCGGTGCTGCTCGACGCGATGTACCGGCCGGCCGGGCGGTTCCGGAACGCCGGGGTGTTGCTCGGGCTGCACAACCTCGGGCACCAGGGGTCGACGTCCGCCGAGGCGTTCCCGGCGCTCGGGCTGCCGGGCCGGTGGTGGCCGACCGTCGACATGTCCGGCCGGTTGAACCCGCTCAAGGCCGGGATCGTCAGCGCCGACGCGCTGGTCGCGGTGTCGCCGACCTACAGCAAGCAGATCCAGGTCGACCACGGGTTCGGGCTCGAGTCGGTGCTCCGGATGCGGTCCGAGCGGCTGGTCGGGATCCTGAACGGGATCGACGCCACCTGGGACCCCGCGACGGACCCGCAGCTCGCCGCGAACTACACCGCGGCGGACCTCGACGGCAAGGCGCTGTGCAAGGCCGCGCTCCAGCGCGAGGTCGGGCTGCCGGTCCGCCCCGGGGTGCCGCTGTTCGCGTCGATCGGCCGGTTGGACCCGCAGAAGGGGATCGACCTGCTCGAGGCGGTGCTGCCGTGGCTGCTCCAGCAGGACATCCAGCTCGTGATGCTCGGCAGCGGCGCGTCGCGGTACGAGGACCTGCTCCGGACGGCGATGGCGGCGGCGCCCCACAAGGTCCGGGTGAAGATCGGGTTCGACGAGGCGCTCGCCCACCGGATCGAGGCCGGCGCGGACGTGTTCCTGATGCCGTCGCGGTTCGAGCCGTGCGGGCTGAACCAGCTGTACTCGATGCGGTACGGGACGGTCCCGGTGGTCCACGCGACCGGCGGGCTCGCCGACACGGTCGTCACCGTCGACCCCGCCCGGACCGACGGGACCGGCTGGGCGTTCCCCGAGTACACCGCCGAGTCGTTCGCCCGGGCGATCGGGTTCGCGCTGCTGACCTACCGGGAGTTCCCGGCGGCGTGGCGGCGGATCCAGCACACCGGGATGACCACCGACTTCAGCTGGGACCAGTCGGCCGCGCTGTACGAGCAGGTCTACGCGCGGATCCTGGACTGGCGGCGCTGACGACGCGGCTCCGCGGCCATGTCGTCGGGGGCCCCACCCTGGCCTCACCGGACCCGGACCAGCTGGTCGAGGACCGCGCCGTTCACCGCCCCCACCCGCGCCTGGACGATTCGACCGCCGCGGATCACCAGGGTGGTCGGGAACGAGGTGATGCCGTACCGGTTGGCGACCGCCCCGTCGCGGTCGTGCAGGACCGGGTAGGTCACCCCGAGCTTCGCCGACTGCTGCGCCAGGCGCGGGGTGGTGGTGCGGTCGATGCTCACCCCGTACATCGGGATCTCCGGGTGCGCGGCGTGGTACCGCGACAGCTCCGGGATCTCCGCCCGGCACGGCGGGCACGATGTGAACCAGAAGTTCAGGATCACCACGTCGTCGTCGATCGCCGACAGGGTGACCGCGCGTCCGTCGAGGTCGGTCAGGGTGAAGTCGACCGCGTCGCCGAGCGCCGGCGGCTTCGGTGCGAAGATTACGTTGTACGCGCCGAATACCGCGAGGACCACCAGGATCGCGATCCCCCAGTCCCGGAGCAGGCCGACCACGAAC
>JBEBJW010000267.1:0-7690 GCA_040079715.1 Myxococcota bacterium
GTTCGAGGAGGCGCGCCGCCTGATCCAGCGCCTCGACCGGCTGCCGGACGGCAAGGACAAGACGGTAATCTTCGAAACCGGGTACGGCCCGTCCGGCCACTGGCGGTGCCACGCGAGGTCGTGGAGGTTCGCGAACGCGCAGATCGCCGCGGGGTCGTCGGTGCCGGCGTAGGTGCGGGTGGCGCCTCCGGCGGTCGCGGCGACCTCCCACTCGGCGTCGGTCGGCAGCCGGTACCCGTCGGCGGTCGGATCGCGGGTCCACAGCCCGGTCTCGGGGTCCGGGACGTAGAACGGGCTCCGTCCCTCGAGGATCGACAGGGTGGACGCGAGCTCGATCGCCTCGAGCCAGGTCGCGTGGTGCACCGGCAACGTCGGGCCGATCAGCGACAGCTCGACCGCGTCGGCGATCAACGGCGCGTACGTCCGGCGATCGAACGACGGGTTCGCCGACCGGTCGCCGGGCTGCGGCGGCGGCTCGCCGAACTTCGCGGCCCACGCGGCCTGGATCGCGTCCCACTGGCCCTGCGACAGCTCGGTCGACTGGATCTCGAACGCCCGGACGGTGACCGGCTTCCCGGCGACCTGGTACGCGCCGGCGTTCACCGGGACGAACACCATCCCGAGGCGAGCCGACAGCGCGTCGGCGGCGGCCTGTGTCGGCTTCTTCGCGTCCGCGCCCCCGCAGAGCCAGGCCCCGACCACCAGCGCCGCGCCGCTCATCCGGTCACGGTGGCCGTGGCGCGGCGGCGGGCCACGAGGTCGGCGATCAGCGGCCAGCCCACCACCACCGCGGTGTACAGCGCCAGCGACCACGCGAGCTCACCGATCAGGAACAGCCGGTGGCCGGGCACGTAGTACTCGGCGGCGTTGCTGAACGCCTCGATCCCGAACAACAGCGCGAGCCCGACCCGGTGGCGCGCCTGGTCCAGGCCGGACGCGTGGATCGGGATCAGGGTGGTCCGCGCGACGTAGTAGTAGTAGCTCGCGGTGGTCAGCAGGTAGAACGGCAGGAACCCGTAGCCGAACGCCTCGTCGTCGCGCTGGTTCCGGACGGCCAACCCGAGCGCCGCCATCACCGCGAGGGCGATCGCGTACCGCAGCGGCTGCTGAGCGTCGATCCGCTCCTTGCGCTGCTGGGTGATCACGGTCTCCATCCGCGTGCCCTGCCACGGCTCGGTGGCCAGGGCGAGCGCGAGGCCGATCCGGCGCGACGACAGCTGCTCGGCCTTGTTGTGGTCCATCATGTTCTCGAAGTGCGACTCGACCTCGGACACCCCGAACCGCAGCGTCGCCGCGCCCTGGATCACGAGCACCGCCCCGACGAACCCGGCGGCGAGCCACAGCAGCGACCGGTGGACCACCCGGTGGCGCAGCCCGGCGAGGCCCTTGCAGAACGGTCCCCACATCCACATCGCCGGGAACAGCCTGAGCGTGGCGGACCACCCGGTCACCACGCCGGCGAGCGCCGGATGGCCCTTCCGGAGCAGCGCCGTGGCCGCCAGGAGCAGCGCGATCCAGTCGTACCGGAGGAACACCCACGACAGGTACGGCCACCGGGTCGAGTAGGTGATCGCGAGGAACAGCACCGTCCACAGCGCCGTCGTCCCGCCGTACGCCCAGGTGACCAGGCCGAGCGCGCCGACCAGCAGCCCCACGTCGAGGAACCCGAGCCACTTGACGTACTCGACCGGGACCCACTCCGCGAACGGCCGCGCGATCAGGGTCCAGGCGGTGGTGCCGTTGAACCCGTGGTCGTTGATCAGCTGGCGCCACAGCTCGTCGTCGATCTCGCGGACGCACTTGCCGGTCTTGCGGCTCTTCTCGCGGCACCCGACGGTGCGCTGGAGGTACAGCACGTCGTGCTCGAACGCGGCCCACTCGGCGTCCGAGAACCGCGCCCGGACCTCGCGCCCGCGGGCGATCCCCTGCGCGATCGGGACCAGGTGGTGCCCGGTCTCGTCCTGGGCCATGTACACCGGGCCCTGGTCGTAGAACGGGCCGCCGTTCTCCTGATCGACCAGCAGGATCGCCGGATACAGGTCGAGGTACCCGAGCTCGTCGAAGTACTTCGCGTTCACGTAGTAGTGGAGCAGATCGTACGCGTCGACCCGCCGGACGATCGCGTCGGTGCCCCACCGGCTGTAGTTCACCGCCGACAGCACCACCAGCGCGACCAGCACCTGGGTCCGCCAGCGGGCGATCCACGGCCAGGCGAGCGCCAGCCCGACGCCCCCGCACGCGAGCCAGATCTTCCAGAACTCGGTGATGGTGCGGGAGACGTCCATCGGCGATCGACCGGCCTACCGGGCGTCCGGGTTCTCGAACACCGCGGCCGCGCCCATCCCGCCGCCGATGCACATCGACACGACGCCGTACCGGACGCCGCGCCGCCGCATCTCGTGGATCAGCGTCGCGGTGAGCTTCGAGCCGGTGCAGCCGAGCGGGTGGCCGAGCGCGATCGCGCCGCCGTTCACGTTCACCCGGTCCGGATCGATCCCGAGCTCGCGCACGCAGTACACGGCCTGGGCGGCGAACGCCTCGTTCAGCTCGAACAGCCCGATGTCGGCGACCGTGAGGCCGGCGGCGGCGAGGGCCTTCGGGATCGCCTTGACCGGGCCGATCCCCATGATCTCCGGCGGGACCCCGGCGACCTGGTAGCTCTTGAGCAGGGCCAGGACCGGCCACCCCTCGCGCTTCGCCCGGTCGGCGTTCGCGATCAGCACCGCGGCAGCGCCGTCCGACACCTGGGACGAGTTGCCGGCGGTCACGGTTCCGTCTGCCAGGAACGCCGGCTTCAGCGCGCCGAGCGCCTCCAGGGACGACGCCCGCGGCCCCTCGTCCACGCTGAACGACAGGTCGACCCACTTGCCGTCCTTGAACACCCGCGTCGGCACCGGGACGATCTCGTCGACGAACTTGCCCTCGGCGATCGCCGCCAGCGCGCGCTCGTTCGACCGGACCGCGAACCGGTCCTGGTCGTCGCGGGTGACCCCGAACCGGGACGCCACCAGCTCGGCGGTGATCCCCATCGGGGTGTACGCCTCGGGGCGATCGGCCATCAACGACGGGTTCGGCGACGGCTTCTCGCCGCCCATCGCGATCAGCGACATCGACTCGACCCCGGCCGCCAGCGCGACCTCCTGCCAGCCGGCGAGGATCGCGGAGCTCGCCTGGGCGATGCTCTGCAGCCCGCTCGAGCAGAACCGGTTGATCGTCAACGCCGGGACCTCGTCGGGGATCCCGGCGAGGAACGCGCCGATCCGCGCGACGTTCATCCCCTGCTCGGCCTCGGGCATCGCGGTGCCGACCACCACGTCGTCGAGGCTCGCGGCGGGCACGCCGGCGCGATCGATCGCGGCCTTCAGCGCGACGCCGAGGAGATCGTCGGGGCGGGTATCCTTGAGCGCCCCCTTCTTCGCCTTGCCGACCGCGGTGCGGACGGCGGACACGACTGCGACCTGGTTCATGGGCGACTCCTAGTTCCGAAGGGGCTTGCCGGTCTGCAGGAAGTGCTGGATCCGCGCCTGGGTGGCCGGCATCCCCGCCAGCGACAGGAACGTCTCGCGCTCGATGTCGAGCAGCTCCTGCTCGGTGCGGACGGTGCCCCACGGCACGTCACCGCCGGTCAGCACCCCGGCGAGCTTCTTGCCGACGACCAGATCGTGGTCCGTCGCGAACTTGCCCTCGTGCATCTGGTACAGGAACAGCTCGATCGCGGCCCGACCGGTGGGGCCGGGGACCTTGACCGTCCGCTGGCGCGGCGGGACGTAGCCCCCGCGGACGAGCCCGATCGCCGTCTGCTTCGCGACCGACAGGAGCTGGTCCGGGTTCGTCACCACCCGATCGGTCGGGCGGAGGAACCCCATGTCGCGCGCCTCTTCGGCGCTGGTCGACACCTTCGCGAGCCCGATCCGCTCGAACGCCTTCTGGACGAACGGGTTCGGGTCGTAGTCGATGTCCTGCGGGAAGTCACCGAGGTACCGGACGATCAGCTCCTTGGTCCCGCCGGCGCCGGGGATCAGCCCCATCCCGACCTCGACCAGGCCCATGTAGGTCTCACCGAGCGCGACGGTGGCGGAGGCGTGCATCGACACCTCGCACCCGCCGCCGAGGGTCAGCCCGTGCGGGGCGGTGACCACCGGCCGGGCGCTGTACTTCGCCCGCATCATCAGGTTCTGGAGGGTGGCGATCTGGGTGTTCATCGCGTCCCAGTTGCCCTGCATCGCGCCCATCAGGATCATCAGCAGGTTCGCGCCGGCGCAGAACGCCCGCCCGTCCTGGTTGCCGACGACCAGCGCGTCGAACTCGCCGGCGTCCAGCCGATCGAGCGCCTCGCCGTACGTCGCGATGATCACGTCGTCGAGCGCGTTCATCTTCGAGTGGAACTCGAGGCACGCCACCCGATCGCCGAGGTCGACCAGGTTCGCCGAGACGGTGCGCTTGAGGATCGCGTTCTTCGCCGCGAGATCCTCGAGCACGATCTCGCCCGGCGACCGCGGGACCTTGGCGACGCCGCCGCCCTGCTTCCAGTACGACAGGTCGCCGTCGGCGTCGCGGGTGTAGAAGCTGTCGCGGCCGGCGGCGAGCATGTCCGCCACCCACTTCGGGACGGTCCGGCCCTCGGCCACCATCCGATCGACCGACGCGCGGACGCCGAGCGCGTCCCAGGTCTCGAACGGGCCGAGATCCCAGGCGAAGCCCCACCGCATCGCGCGATCCACGTTCACCACGTCGTCGGCGATCTCCGGGATCCGGTTCGCGGCGTACACGAGGGTGTCGGCGGTGACGCGCCAGGCGGCCTTCGCCGCGGGATCGTCCCCGGTGGTCATCGCGCGGAGCTTGTCCGTCAGCGCCTCGGCCTTCTTGGCCTTGCCGATCGAGTCGAACCGGACCTTCTCCTGGGCCCGGTACTCGCCGGTGGCCACGTCGAGGGCGAGGATCTCGCTCTTGCCGGACGCGCCCTTGACCTTCTTGTAGAACCCGGCCCCGGTCTTCTCCCCGGTGCGGCCCGACGCGATCAGCGTGTGGACGATCGGCGGCGCCTTCAGCAGCTCGCGCTCCTCGTCGTTCGGGAGGCTGTCGTACAGGTTCTTGAACACGTGGGCGAGGGTGTCGAGCCCGACGATGTCCGCCGTCCGGAACACCGCCGACGACGGCCGCCCGAGTGACGATCCGAAGATCGCGTCGACCTGCTCGACCGTGAGCCCCGCCTCCGCCATGTGGCGGAACACCGCCGCCATCCCGTAGGTGCCGACGCGGTTCGCGATGAAGTTCGGGGTGTCCTTGCCGTACACGATGCCCTTGCCGAGCACCGTCTCGCCGAACCGGGCCAGCTTCGCCGTCACCGCCGGATCGGTGTCCGGGCCGGTCACCAGCTCGAGCAGCCGCATGTACCGGACCGGGTTGAAGAAGTGGGTGACGAGGAAGTTCCGCCGCATCTCGTCCGGCATCGACGGGGTCATCTCGGCGATCCGGATCCCAGACGTGTTCGACGACACGATCGAGCCCGGGCGCCGGTTCGCGGCGACCCACTGGAACACCTTGGTCTTGATGTCGAGCCGCTCGACCACGACCTCGACGATCCAGTCGCAGGTGGCGAGCTCGGCCGCGTGATCGTCGTAGTTGCAGGCGCGGATCCGCGACGCGTCGGCCGGGCGGTACAGCGCGGCCGGCTTCGACTTCAGCGCGGCGGCGATCGCGTTCTCGGCGAGGCTCGACCGACCGCCCTTCGCCGGAACCATGTCGTACAGCAGGGATTCGACGCCGGCGTTCGCGAGGTGGCACGCGATCCCGGTGCCCATCACCCCTGCGCCGAGCACGGCCACGCGACGCACCGCACCGATCTCGTTCTTGTTCATGGTCTGCCCTCGGTCGACCGCCTTAGCATGTTCTGTCCGGGCGCCACCACGTTCGGGCGCGTTCGCGTGGAGACAGGCATGGGAGCAGTCGTTCTGGGCGCGGTTGCGGTCGCGTGGGCAGGGGAGGGCGAGCAACGTCCGGTCCCGGAGGGGTCGTTCACCGTGGCCCGCGCCGACGCGGATCTCTCGGTCCGCGAGATCGGGTTGCCGCGGGCGATCGTGATCGACCCGAAGTTCCGGGAGTGCCGGGTCTCGGTTGGTTGGACCGGCAAGGCATGGGCCCCGACCGTCCTCGACGGCTGCCACCCGAACATCGCGGACGCCGCGCTCGAGGGCGCGAAGCGGTGGGTGATCGACGTGAGGACGCCCCCGTCGGTCCCGCGGGAGCTGTTCGAGTTCTGGTACGTGTTCCCGATTGTCCACTCTGAGGGCGACAAGGACGGGTCGGTGCGGGTGTTCGTCCGCCAGGCCCACGATCAGCGGATCGTGCTGACCGACCCGGGGCTCGACGTGCTGGACTGGTCGATCAAGGCCCGGGTCCCGGCCGAGTATCCGGAGGCCGCGGTCGCGATCGACACCACCGACACCGAGTGCGAGGCGAAGATCGAGATCGCGCCGAACGGCACCCCGGGCGCGATCGAGGTCAGCGGCTGCGACGAGGTGTTCCGCCCCGGCCTCGCCGACGATCTCCGCCGCTGGCGGTTCGGCGGGCCCGAGCTCGACGGGGTCCCGTTCTGGAGCGGGGTCACCGTCGCGGCGAAGTTCGTCCGGAGCGTGGACCCGGGCGCGCCCGGCAAGGTCGACCCAGGGAAGGTGGAGATCCTGTTCCCGCCGGATCCGAACCTCGGCGAGCGGACCGTCGCCCGCGAGGCCGAGGCGGTGGTCGACGCGTGGGAGGCGCCCCCGATGCCGACCTGGCCGGCGCTGTTCGCGATGAACCACAAGAGCTTCGCCGAGGTCCGGGTGTTCGACGTGCGGTGGCCCGAGCCGCTGGCCGACGCGGCAGACGAGGTGACCTGCGACGTGTTGTTCCAGGTCAACTCCGAGCGTCGGGTCTGGACCTGGGCCGAGTCGTGCGACGATCGGGTCCGCGAGCGGGTCGAGGCCGCCGGCGCCGCCTGGTCGCTGACCCCCGGCAAGATCGAGCCGGGCGAGCGGTACGCGCGGTTCCGCGGGACGTTCGTGTTCCCGGCCGGCGGCGGGCACCCCGAGCTCCGGATCGCGGCGTCGGACCTGCTGTCCAACCCGCGCCAACTCCCGCAGTACGTGTCGACCTACGTGGCGGCGACGACCCTCCGGACCGAGCCGCCGAAGCTGCCGCGCGGGTTCGCGACCGAGGTGCTCGAGCCCACGGTCACCTGCGAGTACGCGGTGACGGTGGACCCGGGCGGCCGCCCCGCGGAGATCGCGCCGCTGAGCTGCCCGGGCGGGTACGGCGAGTTCGCCGAGCGGGCGCTCCAGCGGTGGCGGTGGACCCCGGCCGAGGCCGACGGAAAGCCCATCCCGAGCCACGTGGGCCTCGACCGGATCGGGCGCAGCTCGCACGGGGTACCGGCTGGTGAACAGGATGATCCCGGCCACCACCAGCCCGAACCCGAGCCCGAACGCGACCTTGCCGAGAACCTGCGGCGCCTCCCGTTCGTCCGTCGCGTCGGCCGGCGCCTCGCGATTCAGCACCATCACCGCGATGCTCAGCACCGCCATCAGGATTCCGCCGAGGATCAACAGCCAGTACATCGGGTCCCCCGGCCCCGACATAGGTCGCGCGCGGACCGCCCGACGAATATGGGGGGTGGATGTTGTCGCTGACGTTCGCGTGGCTGTCGGCCGCG
>JBEBJW010000268.1:0-7686 GCA_040079715.1 Myxococcota bacterium
CTAGATCAGCGGCACGAATGCGACGCCGCCGTGGGTGGTCCGCCGGGTCGTGCCCCAGGCGGTCCGCTCGAGCACGACCAGCTCCTGGTGATCCCGCGTTCCGAGCGGCAATACCAACCGGCCCTCGGGCGCGAGCTGGTCGAGCCACGCCGGCGGGACCTGATCCGTCGCCGCCGCGACCAGGATCGCGTCGAACGGCGCCGCCTCGGGCCACCCGAGCCGACCGTCGCCGAGCCGGAGCTGGACCTGCGGGAACCCGGCCTCGACCAGGGTCTCCCGCGCGCGCGCGAGCAGCGCGGGGATCCGCTCGATCGAGTACACCTCCGCCCCGAGCGCGGCCAGCACCGCGGCCTGGTACCCGGAGCCGGTCCCGACGTCGAGCACGCGCTTGCCCGGTCCGACCCGCCCGAGCTCGGCGATCCACGCGACCACGTACGGCTGGCTGATCGTCTGGTCGTCGCCGATCGGCAGGGGGGCGTCGGCGTACGCCGACCGGGCGAGCGCGGCGGGGACGAACCGGTGCCGCGGGACGGCGCGCATCGCGTCGAGGACCCGGGCGGTGATCACGTCGCGCTGGGCGATCGCGTCGACCATCCGGTCCCGCTCGTCCCGGCGATCGTCCCGCACGGTCACCGCCACGGCGCCTGGGGCGAGGCCGCGCCCACCAGGAACGTGGCCTCGAGCCCGACGTGCCCGACGAACGCGCCCCGCGGACGGGCGAGGCCCGCGCCCTGGAGCAGCGGCGGGGCGATCCACGCGTACGGGCCGGCCTCGATCGACAGCCCGGGCGGCAAGGCGAGGCCGAGCGCGAGGGCGGGCTTGGCGACGGGGCCGAACGCGGCGTAGGTCTGGCCGGCAGGACCGGACTTGCCGTACGCGGAGACGCCGGCCGCGAGGGTGGCGGCGAGGTACAGCTGGCCGCCCCACTGCCGTCCGTACGCGCCCATCCCGCCGCCGGACGTTCCGCCGCTGCCGCCGACCGAGGACGTCGGGCACAGGTCGGCGACGAGCCCCCACCGGGTGTCGTCGCTGGTGCGGAGGACCTCCCCGCGCGGACCGGCGTAGTCGTGGCCGCCGGTGACCCACCACCCGACCGCCCCGACGCACCCGACGGCCGCCGGGCGCGCACCGGCGGGGGCCCAGCTCGGCTCGACCGGCGAGAGACCCGAGGCGCCGGAGACCCCGACCGCGACGCGCCCGCTCGCCCAGGCGGCCCCGACGAACCAACCGAGCAGCATCGGACCTCCGTGAGCGTCGTAACCCGTCCGCTCAAGGAGTACGGGCGGCGTCCAACCGCCGGAACACCTCGTCGACGGTCCACCCGAGCCGCAGCCCGGGCCGGAACGCCTCCGCCGTGACCACCACCACCGTCGACCCGCGGACGACCCACGCCGCGTGCCGCTCGGTCACGGTGCCGCCCGCACCCGCGACCCGCGAGCTCCGGGTGATCGCCGCGTCCCCGACCCACGCCGCGTGCCGCTCGGTCACGGTGCCGCCCGCACCCGCGACCCGCGACGCGAGCAGGGCGGCGTCGGCGGTGACCTGGACCCGCAGCGCGTCGAGGTACCGCTGGGGCCAGCTCGGGCCGTCGAACACCAGGATCCGGACCTCGCCGCGCCGATCGTCGCGGGTCCCGGCGAGCGCCCACGCGTCGGTCAGGTGCCCCAGGATCTCGTCGATCGTCGCCTCGTTGTCGCCGACGACGGCTTCCCCGCGGAGCTGGAACTCCCCGAGGACCGAGATCCCGACGATCCACGGCCCCTCGGTCAGCACCTGCTCGGTCCCCCGGAGCACCGCCGGATAGTCGATCGGCGGGACCGGGCGCGGATCGGCCCACGACGCCGGTCGGAACACGCCGCGCGACGCCGCCGGCGGGTGGCTCGCGACAGCCCACACCTCGTCGAACCCGCCGTGGTCGAAGTGCCACGCGATCGCGTCCCGGCCGCGGCCGTACATCGCCCACACCGGGTACGCGGTCTTCTCCTCGAGGCCGGTCGGGCTCCACCCCTGGAGCGCGGCGAGGAACGTCCAGGTGTCCGTCGCGTCGAGGTCGACCGCGACCCGCTGCGAGACCCAGGTGGCGAGGCCCTCCCAGGTGGACGCCGCCGACCACAGCGCGTCCTGGTCCGGCAGACCGCGGACGATCCCCGCGAGATCGCTGTACTGGTCGTGCAGGGCGTGGGTCAGCTCGTGCGCGAGCACGATCGAGGCCACGTCGGCGACCGCGTCCGGCGGCAGGCCGCTGCCGATCGTCGCGTCGGTGATCGACGCGCTGCACAGGTACAGCGTCTTCTCGAACACGCCGTACTTGCCGAGCAGGCCGCTGGTGTCGATCCCCGGGTCGAGCCCGGCGTCACCCGCCGCGCGGATCTCGGCCGGGGTGTCCCGCAGGACCGACCCCTCGATCAGCGACTGCTCCTCGCGCAGCATCTTGGCGAGCACCTCCGGGGTCGCGAGGGCCACCACCGGCGGGGTCAGGAACGGCCGTCCTGCGGCCCGCTCGACCAGCGGGACGATCCGGGCGACCGTCTTCGCGAGGCTCCGGTCGGAGAACGGGTCGGACCGGGCGTGGCGGCGCTCGGCCGGCGCACCCGCGACGGCGATCCGCGTCTCCAGCGCCACCGCGATCCACGCGATCACGCGAACCTCGACGATCTCAGTATCTCACCGCTCCCACGGCTCCTTCGGGATCTCGACCGGGGTCATCCCGGGGGGGTCGGCGATCGGCCACCAGTCGCCCCACAGCTCCTTTCCCCCGTCGATCGTGATCACCTGGCCGGTGACGTACGCGCCGGCGGGGCTCGCGAGCCACGCGACCGCCCACGCGATCTCCTCGCAGGTGGCGAGGCGCTTCATCGGGATCATCGACTTCATCGTCTCCATCACGCCGAGGCCGGCGGGGTACCGCGACAGCCCGCTCGACGCGACGATCCCCGGCGCGATGCAGTTCAGCCGCATCCCCTTGCTCACCCACTCGATCGCGAGGGTCCGGGTCATCGCCTCGACCCCCGCCCGCGCGGCGACCGAGTGCGCCATCCCCGGGAACGTCCGCCGGGTCAGCATCGTGATGCTCACCACGCTGCCGCCGTGCGCGAGCATCCACGCGTCGGCGACGGCCCGGGTCAGGTTCCAGGTGCCGGTGAGGTTGGTCGCGACGACCGCGTCCCACCCCTTCGGGGTGATCGTCTCGGCCGGGGCGAGGAACTGCCCGCCGCCGTTGTTCACCAGCAGGTCGATCCGGCCGAACCGCTCGACCACCCCCTTCGCGAGGCGCTCGGTCGAGTCGCGATCCCGGATGTCGCACAGCTCGCCGTACACCGGCCGCCCGAGCTCCTCCGACAGGCCGGCTGCCGCGGGCTCGATGTTCTCGGGCTTGCGCGACGCGATCACCACGGTGGCGCCGAGCTTGCCGAGCTCCCGCGCCACGGCGACCCCGATCCCGGTGCCGCCCCCGGTCACGAGGGCCACCTGGCCCGAGAACAGGTCGTCGCGGAAGATCCGGCTGGGCGTCACTGCGTCCTCCGAGGGCGTGCGACTCACGGTATACATCGGGGATTCCACCCCCGGGAGGTCCGGTGCGACTGCTCGCGTTGTGTGTCGCGAACTCTGCGCGCAGTCAGATGGCGGAGGGGTGGCTCCGCGCCCTCTCGATCCCGGACGTCGAGGTGTACAGCGCGGGATCGGCCCCGACCCGCCCGCGCCCCGAGGCGGTCGCGGTGATGCGCGAGGTGGGGATCGATCTCGCGGCCCACCGGTCGAAGTCGGTCCGGGAGGTGCCGGCGCCGGACGTGGCGATCACCTTGTGCGCCGAGGAGGTCTGCCCGCTGTACCCCGGCGAGGTCGAGCGCCTCTCCTGGCCGATCGACGACCCGGCGAACGCCCGCGGGTCGTGGGAGGAGCGCCTGGCCGCGTTCCGGGTGGCCCGCGACGCGATCCGGGTCCACGTGGAGGCGTTCCTGCGCGAGCGGCGGCTCCGGATGGTGTTCGGCGCCGAGGTCCGCGACCTGTTCGCGCTCCGCCAGGACGTGACGTTCCTGAACCACGGGAGCTTCGGCGCCACGCCGCGGATGGTGCTGGAGGCCCAGCGCAGGCTGATCGACGAGCTCGAGTCCCAGCCGCTCGCGTTCATGCGGTCGGTGCCGGTGCGGATCCGGCGGGTGGCGGCGCGGGTCGCGTCGTTCCTGCGGGCCGATCCGCAGGACGTGGTGTTCGTCGACAACGCGTCGACCGGGGTGACGGCGGTGCTGCGGTCGCTGTCGCTGCGCGAGGGGGACGTGCTGTTCACCACCGACCACGCGTACGGCGCGGTCCGGCGCGCGCTCGATCGGGTCGCCGCCCGGACCGGCGCCCGGGTGGTGGCCGCACCCGTGCCGTTCCCGATCGGGTCGCCGCGCGAGGTGATCGACGCGGTCGAGCGGACGATGCCGGACGACACGAAGCTCGCCGTGTTCGACGGGATCACCTCGATCACCGGGCTCGTGTTCCCGGTCGAGGCGCTGGTCGGACTGTGTCGGGCGCGCGGGATCCCCGTCCTGATCGACGCCGCCCACGTCCCGGGCCACCTGCCGGTGGATCTCGGCGCGCTCGAGGCGGACTATTGGGTCGGCAACTGCCACAAGTGGTTGTTCGCCCCGAAAGGCTGCGCGGTCCTCCACGTCCGGCGGGATCGACACGAGCAGCTCGATCCGGTCGTGTTCTCCCACGGGGTCGGGACGGGTCTGTCCAGCGCGTTCGACTGGCTCGGGACGCGGGATCCGAGCCCGTGGCTCGCGATGGACGCGGCGCTCGACTTCGTCGACCAGTTCGGCGCGGATCGGATCCGGGCCCACAACGTGCTGCTGCGCGAGTCGGAGGCCGAGCTGCTGTGCGGCCGGTTCGGGCTCACCCCCCCAGCCCCGTCGTCGATGCTCGGGGCGCTCCAGACGCTGCCGGTGCCGTTCCCGACCGACGGGACCCAGGCCACCGCCGACGCGATCAACCGGCACCTGTGGGAGACCCACCGGGTCGAGGTGATGTTCGCGCCGTTCCGCGGGCGCGTCTGGATGCGGATCGCCGCCCAGATCTACAACCGGCCGGAGGACTACGAGCGGCTCGGGGACCTGCTGCTGACCCGCTGACCATCACCCGACGATGCGGTGGGTCCGGGCGAGCAGCGCGGCGTGGACCTGGTGCTGGGTCACGTCGATCCGGAGGGTCGGCGCTGCGGCCTCGTTCTGGACGCCCCCGACGAACCGATCGGCCCCGGGCCGGTCCGCCGCGTCCCGCAGCGCGGGGAGGGCGCGGGGGTGCCCGAGCTGCCACGAGAACAGCCGCCCGAGGCCCTGGTTCGCCACGCACGCGATCTCGGCCGCGAGGGCGTCGTCGCCGTGGTCGCGCGCCCAGGCGTACGCCGGGATCAGCCCCTCGTACGCGTAGGCGGTGTTCCGGGTCCGCGCGAGGGTGCCGTGGTCGTGGATCATCCACCGGGCGAGGTCCGTCAGCCAGCCGCCGAGCTCGTCCGGGGCGTGCCCGGCCGCGGCGAGCGCGTACCACGCCATCGACCCCCACTGGTAGTAGCCCTTGGTCGTGTCCGGATCGGGCTCGGCGGCCCGCGGCCGGTCGACGTTCCGCTGGTGGTCGACCCGGGCCCACCCGAGCGCCTCGGCGACCAGCGCCGGACGGTCGAGGGCGAGCCCGGCGGTCACCGCGAGCAGCAGCGCCTCGCCGTCGGCGTACGGGTTCGGCGCCCCGGTCGGCGCCCCGTCGGGATCGAACGCCGACGCGAACCCGCCGTCCGGGAGGCGCGCGGCCCGGATCGACGCGAGCAGCCCGTCGAGGTCCCGCGCGCGCTGGTCGCGGGTCGGACCCGCCGGGGAGGCGAGCCCCGAACCGAGGCGATCGACCAGCGCGAGGCCCACCAGCGCCGCGGCGCCGAGGTCCCGTCGCCGCCCGACCGTGACCCACGCCCGCGCGTCTCCGGCGGCGCCAGCGGCGTCGGTCCGGGTGGTCCGCTCGGCCCAGTACCCGAGCGACCGGTCGAGGGCGGGCAGGACGTCGGCGTGGCCGGCGGCGACCAGCGTCGCGAGTCCCCAGGTGGCGCCCGCCTGGCGAATCGGTTCGTCGGACTTGGACTCTCGGCCGGTGGTCCAGTCGACCTCGTACACGAAATCGCCGGCCGGGCGCTGGGCGGCGACGAGGTACCGCGCGCCGAGGTCGATCGCGGCGTCGAGATCGGCGGGCTCGAGCGGCGGACCGCACCACCGCTCCGCCCGCGACCACCACCCGTAGCCGAGGCCCGCGGCGCCTGCGCCCCCGAGCCCGACCGCGCCGAGCCCGACCAGCAGCGACCGTCGCGACCAGGTCACGCGGGCTCGTCCTGCGGGTCCTGCTCGTACGGGCCCTGGACCTCGGGGCCCTTGTTCTTGACCGACCCGACCGTCTTGCTGACCCGACGCGCGCGCATCCCGTCGGCCGGGTACGGCACGAGCAGCTCCTGCAGGCGCGCCGGGTCGTCGACGGTTGGGTCGAGCCAGGTGTCCCACACCTCCGGCGGCAGGATCACCGGCATCCGGTCGTGCACCGGGGCCATCAGCGCGTTCGGCCCGTCAGTGACGAGGGTGCAGGTGCGGATCTCCTCGCCGTCGAGCGGGTTGATCCACCGCTCCCACAGGCCCGCGATCGCGAACGGTCGCCCGTCGGCGAGCTGGAACAGGTGCGGGATCTTGTCCTTGCCGACCTTCTGCCACTCGTAGAACCCGTCGGCGACGATCAGCGCCCGCCGGCGCTTGAACGCGGACCGGAACGCCGGCTTCTTCGCGACGGTCTCGGCCCGGGCGTTGATCGTCTGGTAGGCGATCTTCTGGTCCTTCGCCCACATCGGGATCAGGCCCCACCGGAACGTCTGCAGCTCGCGCTTGCCGTCTTCGCCGGCGACGACCGCGGGGATCGCGTTGGTGGGCGCGATGTTGTACCGGGGGAGCACGTCCGGCAGCACGTCGACCTGGAAGATCTCGGCGATCGTGCTCGCCGGGGCGGTCAGCGCGAACCTGCCGCACATCGGGACCTCCGGCCGTCGGTCGTAACGTGGTGGACAGTCGGCGCGAGGGTCAGGAAGAGTTGGGTCACCCGCACGGTCCATCGTTGCACGAGAAGCTGGGACCGGTGGAAGTGTGTGAGTGACCCAACCCCCCAATTCGATCTTGCGTCCGCGTCCGGCCGAACACAACCGGGCGGACGTCGCACCCCGCGGGCGAGCAGCGGCGGAGGATCGCGGCGGGCGCCGATGGGAGACGATCGCCCCCCTCGACGGTCGGGGTGGCGCGCACCGATCGTGACGGATCGTGACCGTCGACCGACCCGCCCGGCCACAAGTCCCGGGTGCGATGTGAATGGCGCACGCTTTCGATCGTCGGAGCGTGGCGGTTCGGACAGGGCGGGGAGGCGGGGATGCGGAACGTGCTGGTGGTGATCGGACTGGTGGTGGCCGCGTTCGCGGTCGGGTCCACCGGCGCGCCCGGCCGGATCGCGGCGGCGGCAGCGGGGTGGCTGTCGGACAACGGCACGGTCGAGCTCCGGGGCCCGGTCGGCGACGCGATCCGCCAGGCGCTGTGACCCTCGCCGCCGCAGGCGGTGCTGCCGCAGGACTCGGCCTCTGCTGCCGCGGGACTGGGCGGGCCGCACGGGCGGCGCGTGGCGGTGACTGGATGC
>JBEBJW010000269.1:0-7679 GCA_040079715.1 Myxococcota bacterium
TGCGGGCGCAGTGTGCCCGACGGTCCCCGTTTCGAGGGCGAGCTCGCCGCGATCGGAGTCCGGGTCGGCTCGGCCACCGGGCGGGTCGGCGACGTGGTGGTCGCGCGGGTCGCCCGCCTCGGCGGGGCGTGGGTCCCGGCGGACGGTCGGATCCGGGTCACGTTCCCCGAGGTGGCGCCCCCCGCCGGCGACCGGGTGGCGGTGTTCGGGCGGGTGGTGCCGATCCGGCGGGCGCTCCCGGGCGCGCCGGACCCTCGCCGGGCCGCAGCCCTCGCCGGAGTCGGGTCGGCGCTGCTCGCGTCGCGGGCGGAGGTCCTCGGCGGGGACCGTCCGGAGCTGCTCGCGCCGCACCGCGACCCGACCGGGCTCCTCCGCGCGATCGTCCTCGGCGACCGCACCGGCTGCTCGCCCGAGACCCTGGCGATCCTCCGGCGCACCGGAACGTCGCACCTCCTGTCGATCAGCGGGTTCCACGTCGGGATCGCCGCCGCGGCGGTGGTGGGGATCGTCGGGGTCGCGCTGCGGGCGATCGCGGCGGTCCGGCCGGCCGGCGTGCCGACCGGGTGGGCGGTGGCGGTCGGGATCGGCGCTGGGTGGGCGTACACCGCGCTCGCCGGGTGGCCGGTCGCGGCCGAGCGGGCGGCGGCCTCGCTGTCGATCGCGGCGCTCGCGCGGGCCGCTGGCCGGAGGGTCGCGCCGATCCCCGCGCTGACCTGGGTCGCCGTCGGGGTGGCGATCCTCGACCCGGGCTCGCCGGCCACCCCGTCGTATCAGCTCACGTTCGGCGCGATGTACGGCCTCGTCGCGATCGTCCCGCGGCTGACGCGGTGGCTGCCGCCGGACCTGCCGCGGCTCGTGCGGTGGGTCGCGGACGGGTTCGCCGCCACGATCGGCTCGACCCTCGGGACGCTCCCGTTCGCGGCGTGGTGGTTCCAGCAGGTCGCGCCGCTGTCCGCGATCGCGAACCTGGTGGCGGTGCCGGTCCTCGGGGTCGCGGTGGTCCCGATCGGGGCGGTGGCGTGCGCAGCGCCGGCGCCGATCGACGGGTGGGCGGCCGCGCTCGGGACGGTGGCGTGTCGGATCGTGCTCGCCGTGCTCGATCCGCTCGCCGTCGACCCGTGGACCCCCGCGGTCGGATCGGTCGGCGCGATCGCGGTCGGGGCGGCGGTGGTCGTCGGGATCCGCCGGCCGTGGCTCGGGCTGGTCCTCGGCGTCGCCGCCCTCGGCTGGCCGCGGTCTGCCCCGGAGGTGCTCCGGGTGACGGTGCTCGACGTGGGTCAGGGCGACGCGGCGCTGGTCGAGCGGGCGGACGGGTCGCGGTGGCTGGTCGACGGAGGGCCGCCGTCCGGCGCGGTGGTCCAGTGGCTCCGGCGGTCCGGGATCCGGTCGCTCGACGCGGTGGTGGTGACCCACCCCGACAGCGACCACTGGGGGGGCCTCGTGCCGGTGCTCACCGAGCTCGACGTCGGCGCGGTGTGGGCGATCGACCCGCCGGACGCGGTGCGGGAGGCCGCCGCGGCGCGGGGCGTGCCGATCGGCGTCCCGCTCGGCGCGGTGTACCCGCGGCCGGAGGACCTCGCGGGCGCCGACGGAGACAACGACCGATCGATCGTGCTCGACCTCGGCGCGATGCTCCTGACGGGCGACGCCGAGGCCGACGCCGAGGCCCGGTTCGCCGGTCGCCTCGGGCGGATCCCGGTGCTGAAGGTCGGGCACCACGGCTCTCGTACCTCGACCACCGACGCGCTGCTCGACGCGATCGACCCGGAGCTCGCGATCGTGTCGGTCGGGGCGGGCAACCCGTACGGGCACCCGGATCCGGCGGTGGTGGGGCGGCTGACCCGCCGCGGGATCCCGATCCTCCGGACGGACGAGGTCGGCACGATCGAGGTCGAGGTCCAGGCGGACGGTTCGGTGCGCGTGACCCCGGAGGACGGAGCCGTCCTACACCTGCGGGCCGCGGATCTGGGCCCCGATCGCCAGCGACCGGGCCCGTCGGCGAGCGCCCCACAGGAACACGACCAGCGCCGAGACGGCGACCACCGCCGAGACCCCCTGCGACCAGCTCAGCACCGGGCCGAACACGCCGGGGAGGAACCAGCCGCGATCGAGGTCGCCGCGGAACACCTCGAGCCCGGCCCGGGCGGCGGCGTACAGCACGACGTACAGCAGGAACACCTGCCCGTCGAACCGGCGGTACCGGTAGAACCGGTTCGTCAGCAGCGCGATCGCCGCCAACGCCGCCGCCTCGTACAGCTGGGTCGGGTGGACCGCCACCCCGGTCGGGGCGAGCAGGTTGTCCGGCGGGTAGGTCACCGCCCACGCCACGTCGGTCGGCGCGCCGTAGCAGCAGCCGGCGGCGTAGCACCCCACCCGGCTGATCGCGTGCGACAGCGGCCACGCCGTCCCGAACACGTCCCACAGCGCGAACGCCGGCAGGCCGTACCGCCGCATCAGCCAGAACCCGACCGGGATCCCGACCGCGAACGACCCGTAGAACACGAGCCCGCCGCCCCGCAGGTCGAGCAGGTCCCCGAGCTGGTGCACCGAACCCGGGTTCTGGACCAGGAACGTCGCCCGGGCGCCGACGAGCCCGGTGATCGACATCCAGAAGATCACGTCGGCCACCCGGTCGCGGTCCATCCCGAGCCGGGTGGCTCGCCACAGGGTGAGCCCCGCCCCCACGACGAACGCCACCGCCCCGAGCGCGCCGTAGCTGTGGATCGGGAACGAGCCGACGGTGAACAGGACCGGGTGCACGCCCCGGGCTAACCCGTCGGTGGTTGCCCGGCGGCCGGTTCGGCGCTACGGGGCGCGCGTGAACCGTCGAAACCTGGTGTTCGTCATCGTGTTGCTGATCGGGCTGGTGCTCGATCAGGTCACGAAGCTGTGGATCGTCGCGAACCTCCCGGAGGGCGGAGGCGAGATCCGCTTGATTCCCGGGCTGTTCTCGATCGTGCACCGGCAGAACCCGGGCGCCGCGTTCGGGATGTTCCGCGACTGGGAGTACCGCCACTGGATGTTCGTGGCGTTCACCGTGCTCGCGGCCGGCGTGATCCTCGACCTGTTCCGCCGCCTGCCCACGACCGACCGGTTCATGGCCGCCACCCTCGGGTTGATCTTGTCCGGGGCGGTCGGCAACGCGATCGATCGGATCCACAAGCAGACCGTCACCGACTTCCTGAAGGTCTACACCGACATCCCGGCGCTCAAGACGGTCCTGATCCGGATGGTCGGGACCAACGAGTGGCCGAGCTTCAACATCGCCGACTCCGCGCTGGTGATCGGCGTGCTGATGTACGTGTTCCACTCGCTGTTCCTCGAGGAGAAGGCCGCCGAGCCCGCGCCCGGCCAGACCGCTCCGCCGAACGCCGGCTGACGAGCGCGACTCCCTCGAGGCGGTCAGAATCCGTCCGCAATGCGGGTCCCCGCTAGACCACGCCCCGGTTAGTCCGGGCACCGGAGGCGGGATGGGCGCGATCGTACAGGTCCGAGACGCGGTGAAGGACTACCCGCTCGGGAAGGTCGTCGTGCACGCGCTGAAGGGCGTCGACCTGTCGATCGACAAGGGCGAGTTCACCGTGATCGCCGGCCCGAGCGGCAGCGGCAAGACCACCCTGCTGAACCTGATCGGTTGCGTCGACGTGCCGACCACCGGCGACGTGCTGGTCGAGGGCCAGAGCACCAAGAACCTGTCGGATCGGGCGCTCACCCGGCTGCGCCTGCACCACATCGGGTTCATCTTCCAGAGCTTCAACCTCGTCAACGTGCTCGATCTGTTCCAGAACGTCGAGCTCCCGCTGCTCCTCCAGGGCACGCTGTCCGCCCGCGAGCGCGACGCGCGGGTCCGGTCGCTGGTCGACCGGGTCGGGCTGTCCGAGCACCTCCGCCACCGCCCGAACGAGCTGTCCGGCGGGCAGCGGCAGCGGGTGGCGATCGCGCGCGCGCTGGTGACCCGGCCTGCGCTGGTCCTTGCCGACGAGCCCACCGCGAACCTCGACTCGGCCACCGGCGCGTCGATCCTCGGGCTGATGCGCGAGCTGAACGACACGGACCAGACCACGTTCCTGTTCTCGACGCACGATCCGGCGGTGATGAAGCACGCGCGCCGCTCGATCCGGCTGGTGGACGGGAAGCTGGCGGACGCCGGCGGGGGGGCGTAGATGCGCCTCGGAGCGTTCCGTCTGATCGTGGTGCTGGCGCTGCGGAGCCTGGTCGCGCACCGGGTGAAGAGCGCCATCGTCGGCGGGCTGCTGTTCTGCGGCACGTTCGTGGTCGTGCTCGGCAACGCGCTGCTCGACAGCATCGAGTCCGGGATGGAGAAGGTGATCACCAACTCCCTCGCCGGTCAGCTCCAGCTGTACGCGGCGGACGCCCGCGATCCGCTGTCGCTGTTCGGCGGGTTCGGGATGGGGTCGACCGAGATCGGCGAGATCGACGCGTTCGAAGACGTCGACCGGGCGGTGTCCGGGATCGACGGCGTGCGGGCGGTGGTCCCGATGGGGATGGGCCCGGTCACCGTGTTCGGCCGGAACGAGGTCGACCAGGTGCTGAGCGACCTGCGCGACCGGGTCCGGTCGGGCGAGACGGCCGAGATCCCGGTGCTGACCGGTCGGGCGCGCCGGATCGTCGACGCGCTCGCGACCGAGGCCGTGGCCCAGGTCGCGATCGCCGACCCCGAGACGGTGGCGAAGACCCGCGACGCGCTGGCCCAGGCGACGACAGACGCGTTCTGGGCGCCGTTCGCGACCGGTGACACCGCGGGCGCCCTCGCGAGCCTCGACTTCCTCGACAGCCGGATCGCGCCGCTGGCGAGCGACGGGCGCCTGATCTACCTCCGGGCGATCGGCACCGACCCGAAGCGGTTCGCCGAGGTGTTCGACCGGTTCCACGTGGTGCTCGGCACGCCGATCCCGGAGGGCAAACGCGGGTTCCTGTTCAGCAACCGCACCTACGAGGAGCTGATCAAGAACCGGGTCGCGGCCGAGCTCGACCGGCTGCACGAGGCGATCGTCGACGACGGCGGGCGGATCGCCGACGACCCCCTCCTCGCCGAGCGGGTCGGCCGGAACGCGAAGCAGTACCGCCGGATCACGTTCCAGCTCGACGCGACCGAGGCGACCGCGATCCACGACTGGCTCGCGGCCGAGCTCGGAGAGCCCACCCTCGACCTCGACGCGCTGGTCCAGAAGTTCCTGACGTTCGACGACTCGAACTTCGTCGCCCGGTACGACGCGTTCTACGCGCGGATCGCGCCGGCGATCGAGCTGTACGAGGTGCCGGTCGGCGGGACGATCACCCTCCGCGGGTTCACCAAGTCCGGGTACGTCCGGGCGGTCGAGGTCCCGGTGTACGGCACGTACGAGTTCACCGGGCTCGAGGGCGCCGGGCTCCAGTCGGCGGCCAACCTGATGGACCTCGTCACGTTCCGCGACCTGTACGGCAAGATGAGCGACCGCACGCGGAGCGAGCTCGACGAGATCCGCACCTCGGTCGGGATCACGGCGGTGTCGCGCGACGACGCCGAGGCGGCGCTGTTCGGCGGGGCGGCCCCGGTCGAGGCCACCGCAGCGGTCGACGCGATCGACGTCGACCTCGACCAGATCGCGGTGGTGGACCCGTGGACCGCCACCTACCCGGTCGAGGACCTCGATCGTGGGCTCGCGCTGAACGCGGCGGTGGTGCTCGACGATCCGTCGCAGGCCGCCGCGCTGACCCCGACGATCGCCGCCGCCGTCGCCCCGCTCGGGCTGCAGGTGGTGGACTGGAAGGCGGCGTCCGGCACGATCGGGCAGCTCGTGACGGTGCTCAGGATCGTGCTGGTGGTCGCGCTGGCGATCATCTTCCTCGTGGCCCTGATCATCGTGAACAACGCGATGGTGATGGCCACGATCGACCGAGTCCCGGAGATCGGCACGCTCCGCGCGATCGGGGCCCAGCGGTCCACGGTGATCGGCCTGTTCCTGATGGAGACGGCGTTGCTCGGGCTGATCGGCGGCGGGTCGGGCGCTGGCCTCGCGGTGGCGATGGTCACCTGGCTCGGCCAGGTCGGGATCCCCGCTCCTGCCCAGGTGATGGTGCTGATGTTCGGCGGTCCGCGGCTGTACCCGACCGCCGGGCTCGACGACGTGGCGTTCGGCCTGCTCGCGATCACCTCGGTCGCGATCGGGTCCACCCTGTACCCCGCGCTGATGGCCGCGCGGGTCCAGCCGATCGTCGCGATGCAGGGAGAGGGCTGACATGACGCTGCTCGCCCGCCTCGCCGTCCGGAACCTGATCCAGGCCCGCACCCGGAGCCTGCTGCTGTCGCTCGCGATCGGCGTCGTCACGGCGATGCTGGTGCTGATGCTGTCGATCGCCGGCGGGATCGAAGACAACCTGATCCGCTCGGCGACCACGCTGTCGGCCGGACACGTGTCGGTCGCGGGGTTCTACAAGGGCAAGCCCACCGACGCTGCCCCGGTGGTGACCGACGCCGCGCGGATCCGAGCGATCCTCGAGCGCGAGACCCCCGGCCTCGACTACATCGTCGACCGCCAGCGCGGGTGGGCCAAGCTGATCAGCGGCACCGGCTCGGTCCAGGTCGGGCTGTCCGGGATCGAGCTCGCCCAGGAGGGCCGCCTGCTCGAGACCCTCCAGCTCGCGCCCGAGTCGGAGTACGTCGAGGGCGGCGGCGACGCGCGACCCGGCCGGTTCGAGGACCTCGCGAAGCCCGGATCGCTCGTGCTGTTCACCAGCCAGGCCCGCCGGCTCGAGGTGAAGGTCGGCGACTCGGTCACGGTCCAGACCGAGACCCGCGGCGGCCAGACGAACACGATCGACCTCACCGTGTCCGCGGTCGCGCGCGACGTGGGGCTGCTGTCGAACTTCGCCGTGTTCATGACCGCCGGCGACGTGCGCCAGCTGTACCAGCTCAACCCGGACACCACCGGCGCGTTCTGGGTCTACCTGACGGACATCGACCAGGCCGAGGCCGTGATGAACCACCTCCGCGAGGTGCTCGCCCGCGAGGGGTTCACGATCATGGACCACGTGCCGGCGCCGTTCTTCTTCAAGTTCGACACGGTGTCGGGCGAGGACTGGACCGGCCAGCGGCTCGACCTGACGATCTGGCGGGACGAGGTCAGCTTCCTGACCTGGGTGTTGACCGCGTTCGACACGGTGACCTGGGCGCTGTCGGTCGTGCTGATCGCGATCATCGCGGTCGGGATCATGAACGCCCTGTACAACGCGGTCCGCGAGCGCACCCGCGAGATCGGCACCCTCCGCGCGATCGGCATGACCCGGCGCCAGGTGCTGGTGCTGATCCTGCTCGAGGCGCTGTTCCTCGGGCTGTTCGCCACCGTGGTCGGCGCGACGATCGGGACGATCGCGGTGACCACGATCGACGCGCTCGGGATCGACGTCCGGGTCGACGCCGTGCGGGCGATCCTGCTGGCCGACACCCTCCACCTCGTCGCCCGCCCGAAGGCGATCGCGATGGCGGTGGTCGCGTTGACGGTCCTGACCGGGGTCTCGGCGATCTGGCCGGCGGCGCGGGCAGCGCGGCTGCGTCCGGTCACCGCGATGCAACACGCGGACTGACCGGGCCGGTCATCCGGGCCACCGTCGGCGGTGAATTCGTCTTCGCCCCAGACTTCGTCGGGCGAAGCTGAATTGTGTCCACCCCACCCCAGCCC
>JBEBJW010000270.1:0-7667 GCA_040079715.1 Myxococcota bacterium
GCGCGAGGCCGCGTGCCCTCCCGCTCCCGCCCAGGGGCCGACTCGGAACGGAACTCCAGTCGCAGCGGGGCGGCGACTCCACACCAGCCCAGAACGCCGGTGTACCCGGAATACCTCATGGCGCCGGCCCAGGGGTGACCGTGTGAACGTCGCCCGCCGGTAGTCCAAGAGCCGTGCCCTGGGCGCTGGTGACACGGGTGTAGATGGCACACCACACGGGATGACCGACGCCGCCCACAAGGTCAACACGAACCCGCTTTCCTCCGACAACCAAGAGCGACACTCTCGAAGGGCTTGTGACGAATGCGAGCTCCTGGTTGCCGGAAGTCGGGTTGATAGATCGGACGGTAATGGGAATGAACGGGGCGATATCAGCAAGGTCGTACCGGGTTCCATGCGCTCGTGTGATGGACATGCACTCGTTGAACGAGAACAGTGAGATGGCCGGCCAGAACACGATCCAGGCCCGCTTCAGGAACTCGTCGTTGGTGTTTGTACCCCCGAGAAGCCAGGTCCAGTCCTTCTTGATGCCTTTCTCATTCCCTTTTACGATGGATGTCCATGCGTGCCGGCCCCGAAGGTACTTCACCTCTGCCTTTATGGTGGGTCCGCGGATGTCCAAGTCCACCAGACTCTTAGAGCTCTGCGCGCCCAGGTGTGCGGACGGCCCAAAGGACTCCTTAACACCGGCACAAAGGTCGATTTCCCTTGTGGAGCCAAGGTAGGCCTTCTTCCATTTGTTCGATCGAGCTTGGCACCTGATCACGTGGTCGTGGTTGACCTGCAGGCAGGCGGCGACGAGGTACTCGCGACCATCGTGCGGTGAGGTGTAGCCCATGACGCATGCTCCCTAAGCTATTCATGCCGAAAGATCAGGTTGGAAATTGAAGGATTCCAACCATCCTACGCAGCCTTCACACAAGAGCGCTTCGCATCCCTGCGTAGCATCATGACCGTTCGACGACGGCCGGAGGATCGGCAGGCACGAGCAGGTGATCGGTCCGGCGGAGGTTCCCGATGCAGCAGATCCGCCGCCTGGTCCGCGACGCCGATGAGGCGCGCCGGCTCCTGAGCGAGATGCACGCACGGCAGGTTCCGCTCGCCGAGATCGCCCGCGGCCTGATCGGATCGGCAGGTCGCCGTCTGCGCCGACGAGCGCGACGACGGCGTCCAGGTAGCGTCGACATACGCGGTCGCGGCGGGAGGTGCCTCTCCGTGGCCGAGCGTCCTGGGCATGACGAGTCCGGCGCAACGAGCATCCCGTGTGGCAGCCGTGGCGTAGAATCAAGGGTCCTGCCAGGCCGTTGGGCGCAACAAGTGACCATTGTCGAACTCCTTCGACCCGGACCCCTTCCGCGGCTCGAGCCACTGGACGATGCGTTTCCGCTGTGGGCCGCCCACGTCCTTCCGCACCACGCGGAGCACGCGTCCCCCGAGCCAGACCAGGTCGCCGGGCTCGGCCGACTCACGGGAGGACAGGAATTTGGTCGGACGCTCGCTCACGGCACGCAAGTGTGCGGCGGACGTCCGGGCGGCCTCGTACCAGTCGAGGGCCTTCGACGAGCTGTCCGCCGTCATCACCTTCTCCAGCAGGCGGTCCCAGTGATTCGCGTCCAGCTCCGGGAACAGTGCGAGCCACACCGCCCGCCGGGTGAGGTCCTGGTCGTCGATACGCCTACCACGCTCGCGTGAGGGGCCGGGAGGCCACAGGCGGAGTTCGCAGCAGAGCCAGGCCAGCAGTACCGGAACGAGACGGACCTCTTCGGCGCGTTCTCCGAGTCGCCGTACGGCGTGTTGGAGCTCGAGGCGAAAGAACGCCGTGCCGACGCCGTCCACCAGGAGGCGCATCAGCGCGTCGCGCTTCGCCAACCGCCAGGTGGTCGTGTCGTTGGTGGGGAGCTGGCGGGGTCCGGCAGACCGTCGCGTGGGCGACGCCTAGGATCGCTGCTAGCGGCGGGATCCGTTCGTGAGCCCGGTCGCGAGGAGACTCCGCCGGGGAGAGCGCCAGCCGTTGCCCGAGCCGCTTCGTCAGCCGATCGAAGCGACCCTGGATCCGTTCCCGCTCCCCCGAGTCCACCTGTCGTTCCGGGGGCAGCAGCTCCTCGTCGTCGGTCCCGACCAGATCCTCCTCGCTCCGATCGACGCGATCGACCGCTGCGCCCAGCCGGTGGTGGACGTAGAGCATCACCTCGGCGAGCCCACCCTCCGTGGCGTACACGTCCTCGCCATCTGCATCAGCCGGAGCTGCGACGTCGACCCCGCCAGCGCCGAACGACGCTTCGACCCGCCGAGGTACCGACTACCTCCACTGCTCACCATCCGAGTCTGTACCTGCTCGTCCAGCAGCGGATCGAGCAGCATGATCAAGTTCGCCAGGTCCGGATGGTTGGTCTCCATGGACTGAAGGACCTCGATCATGCGCTGCTCGGCTCCGGTCCGACAGAGGCGGCGCAGCACCCGGCGATGGTGGACCAAGACTCTGGCCGCGAGGGCATCGTCCCCCCACAGCTCGAGCCACCGGACGGCCTCCATGGGGACCCCGTCGGGCACGGAGATCCGGCTCAAGACGCCGTCATGAAGCTGAGTTCGGAGCAACCGGTCGGAGTCCCCGATGAACCGGACCTCGGTGATCCCGTCCATCGTCGTCTCGAGCACAATCTCGCCATGGTCCGCCGTACCCAGGCGGACCAGGATCGAGGGCGGACCGGGCTCGTACGGAATCGAAGGAGGAAACCACTCCCAGTCCGCCTCGGTCAGCAAGGCCGCCTCCCGGAGCAGGCGCAGGTCGAGCGGGTCGTTCGAACCCTCGAGCTCCTGGACCACCACGGCCTCGCAGTTGGCCCCATCGCCGCCGAGGAACGCTGGCGCCGACGGGTTCGCGCTCCCGGTGACGAGCACGGTCCGGTCGTCCCACTCGAACATCAGCGCCTTGGCGTGGAGGTAGGCGGCAGGCCGAGTCGTGTCGAGCAGGCCGGACGCGCTCACCATCTTCACCCCGGTCGGGAGGTCGTGACGGCGATCTGCCGGGAAGGTAGCCGACTCACGCTGCAGACCGACCCGGATCTCCGCGGGCGCCAGCTCGTCGCGCAGCGCCTTGAGGAAGGCGAGCCGGTTGTCGAAGAAGGGGCCGACGACCGTGATCCGACGTACCTCGGGCGGCAGAAGCAGGCGCAGCCGAGGCCACAACGGCTCCGCAGGGGTGCTGGAGAGCACCGTCGGGAGCTGCATCGGGCCGCCCTCGTCAACCTCGTCGAGCCACGGGGCCAGGCGCTCGAAGGCGTCGGCGGCCTCTTCCCCGATCGGCCCTGAAGGCAGCCAGCCGCGGACCGCACGCCACCCCTGCCGGACCAGGCGGCGCCCCTGGTCGTCGGAGCGCGTCCCGACGACAGTTGTCACCTCGCGATTGTGGTTCAGCCCGGCCTCGGTGAGGTTGTGGCTGCCCAGCCACATCCGGCCCGTCCGCTCGCCCACCTGCAAGACGAGCTTCGGGTGGAATGCGCCCGGGGCAGCGACAGGAACAACGCTGTACTGCGTTCCCGCCAGCTCTGGCCGAAGGTCGGGATCGTTCACCGCCTCCGCGAACCGGGCCGCGTCGACCAACAACATCACGTGGCGACACCCGACGCCGCGGAGGCGGGGAAGGACCACCTGCTCGAAGAACCGGAACGACACATAGTAGGTGGTGAAGACCGCGGCCTGGGTGCCCTTGGTCTCGCCGAGGCTCCGCAGGATCTGCGCCTCACTCATCGACGCCTCCCAGCAGCCGAGCTCCGAGCGCCGTCGGGCGGCGGGTCCGGCGGTCGAGCGCGCCGAGGTCCTGGAGCATGCGCACGGCCTGGTCGAACCGAGGGCTGCCGAACACGGGCAGAGGGACCCCTTCGACCACCAGCGAGCCCTCCTCGGTCCGGCGGACTTGGAAGGTGTCGTTCATCTGGTACCGGAGCTTGCGGAGCGCCACCCGCTCGTGCAGCCGGACTCCCCAGGTCGTCACGAGGTCGTGCAGGACCTCCCGGACCGGCTTCCCGGACCAGATCGCCCGCCGGTGGTGGAGCGTGACCAGGTTGACCGGGTACTGCTCGAGCTGTCTCGGCGCGACCTCGACCCCGGCGAACCCCGCCGCGAGCGGAGAACGGCCGACCATCGCGAGTAGGAGATGCACGGCATCTCGCGCGACCTCAGCAGGCGATGGAACCCGGACGATCCGGTGCGCCCGCTGGTGCTCGTGCTGCTCGTCTGTCCATTCCTCGGGGTCGGGTAGCCCGGCGCAGACCTGGGCAACCGCCTCGTCGAAGGGCCGGGCATCGTCGAGCCCGAGCTGCCCGCCGAACCGTTCGACCGCGAGGTCTCCGAACGCGGCGAAGCTCCGGAGCTCGTGCTCCGAGCGCTGCGCCTCCTTCAACGTCGCCCAGAACAAGCCCTGGATAGCTACCGACAACCACTCCGAGCGCTGGTAGACCTCCCACCGCTGCCGCGCTCGCGCGAGCCCCGTCGAGAGCTGCCACCGCGCGCCGTCTGGAAGCACACCCGAGACGGTCGCTCCACGGAACGTCGGTAGGTCCAAGCGGGCCCCGGTCGGCAGCTGATCCGCGAGCGCGAGGATCAGCCCCAGGCTGTTGCGCCGCGCCCCGTCAGCCCACATCAGCTCGGAGAGCGCTTCCCGCTCGGCGCCATCCAGCCCGCACAGGCACAACCCCCTCAGGGCATCGAGGTCCTCCAGATCGACCGCGTCGCGGGAGACGCACTGCACGAACCGTGTCCGGTCCACGGGAGCGTCGACGGCCTCGGCGAACCGGCGGCCGTAGGTGGTCGACCAGGTGAGGCCGCCGTCCCCGCGCCCCACGACGCTCAGCGCCTCGAGCGGGCCGAGGTAGTACTGGCCGAGCCCACCGCGTTGGTTCGCGAAGTAGCGATCCGTGTGCTCGTCGGTGCGGGCCCAGGTGGAGAGGGTGATTCGGCCACCGCTCTCCACGGCCGTGCGGAGCGCCTTCACCAGCTTCTCCGAGCCGACCGCGCTGCGGGAGTGGTCCTCACCCGCACCGTGCCGCAGTGCGATCAAGGTCAACAGGCAGTCCGCCCTGCGGAACCAGGCCACGCGTTCGTCCGGAGGAACCTCCTCCCGGTCCATGGCCCACAACAGCCACGGGTAGAGCGTGTAGTAGCGCCCCCGATCGGTCACGTTGGTGATCCCGGGCAGGAGCTGGATGTAGAGGATCTCACACACTGCGCGCGTGCCGAGATGGTCCTGCCCTCGGTTGAGGGTCGTGGTCTTCAGCCAGGTGGTCTCGAGGCTCATCGGGCTCTCCGGACGGTGGTTCGGCCTGGGGCTCACTCCTGGTCGTCGTCCTCGCCATGGTCGGAGGTCGGCGGCCCAGAGGTGAACGGCTCCGGATCGAACCGCCACAGCTTCACCGCCTGCTGCTTGATCCCGATGCCGTAGTCCACCAGCAGGCTGACGAGCCGGTCGCCGTCGATGAGTTGGATTGGTGCGACCCCAACGTCGAATGCTGCGGCACGAGCGCCCTGGGAGAACGCAGCGGTGGTGATGATGGTGCCCCGCTGCGCCGACCACCGGTAGAGCGAGCCGCGCAGACCATCGAGCACCGGCCGTCCGACGTTCCCTTTCTGCCGCTTGGCCTGGATGACCTCGGTCACATCGGTGATACCCACCTTGATCCGGCCGACCACGTCGACGCCCTTGTCTCCCGACGCGGCCGTGACCTCGACGCCGTCGTAGCCCATCTCCTCCAGGAGGCGCTTGACGAGGTGCTCGAACGCGTAGGGGTCCATCTCGTAGAGCGCTTGGCGGATCCGCTCGCGGACCCGCTGCTGCTGCTCGTTGATCTCCCGCACCAGGTCGAGCAGCTCGTCCTTGTCCTCATCGGCCTTGTCGTCGACGAGGGCGTCGGGCTCGCGACCCAGCCGAGCCAGGCCCGCGGGAGTGATGGTCCAGGCCTGCCCGTTGCGCTCGACGAGTCCGCGGTCCGCGAGGTTCGCCAGGCGGGCGTGGAGCGCCACTCGCACCGTGGCCTCCGACCGCATGCCGGTATGCTTGAGGCTCCACTCCTGGAACGGAACCAGCAGGGCTGCTGACCGCTCCGGACCGTGCTCCGCGACCACGGCAAGCACCCTTGCGACCCCCTCGGCGACGTCCAACTCGCGCTCTACCGGACCGTCCGGAGAGGTCAGGAAGCCGCGCCCCGCCTCGGTGAGCTTCAGGGCGCCGTCGTCATCTTCCTCCAGGAGGTCGTAGCGGCTCGCCACGCTGGCGGCGTGGGCCACGTACCGGGGATTCAGTGCCTCCTTGCTCGCCCTCCAAAGGTCGAGGCCGAACGTGCGCGCCGGGTCCTGGACCAGGGCGACCAGCCACTGCTCGGGCTGGGTGAAGTCATGGTCGCCTCCTTTGAGCTCCCGGATCGCGCCGTGAAGGGCCGACAGGTGCTCTCGCGGGCGACCGTCCGCGACGGTGACGAAGCCCCGAAGCGCTCGCCAGGTGGGGAGGTGGGACACACGGGCCGCAAGGTCCGGCTCGGGTTCCCGCTGTAGCCCCCAGGTAGCGAGCGCGAACACACCGGGCCGGACGCGCATGAACAGGCTCTGGTCGCCCTTCCGCTGGATGTGCACGGCGAGCTGCGCGTTGAGCGTTTCCCAAGGCGTCGACCCGCTGGTGGAAAGGAGCTTCGCAGCGAGAGCGCGCTCGGTGATGTCCCGATAGTGCAGGGGCTCGCGGGCCTGGGTGAGTACGGTACGGGCAGCAACGAGGAAACTCATCTGAGGCTCCGGGGAAGATTGGCGTCGCGCCGAGCGAGGCGAATAAGGTCCCTCACGGCGACTCCGTCGACTTCATGCTCTCACCGATGAGCTTGACCGCGTCGAGTGCGGCTCGCATCACATCGATCATCTCCGGAGGCATGATCGCCTCTGGCGCGAGATGAATGAGGTACTCAGCCAGGTTCAGGGGTCGCTCGACGCGTAGAGACAGGTAGCCGTCAACTGCCTCCCCGAGCGTGACGCCGCGAGCTCGAAGAGCCGGCAGGCACGACAGCACCCTGAAGAACGTGTCATAGTCGAGTATCAACGGTGGTCGCATCCGGGTGCGAAGGGTTTCCGGAACCTCGCTCGGCCTCTCGTCGCGGATGCGCTGAAGGAGATCGGTCACATGGGGATGACCGGGCATGTGGGTCCAACACAACACGATCGGCCAGATCGCCCTGAACCGTCGAAGCTTCCGTGCCCCGAAGCGGTGACCCGCGCGATCGAGCTCCACGAGAGTAGACTCGATCTGGGGAAAGCCATCTTTCTTGAAGAACTTGGATCTAAGCCAGTTCTTGAAATCATGACCAGAGCCCATCCCGAGCGACTCGCCCGGTCGGATGTTCTTTACATCCACCAAGAACAGGTCGATGCCTTCGGAGAACCACCGGTCGCAGTTCTTCCCCCGCAACCGTGGAGGTCGTGACCAGGTGGGAAGAATGGGCCTGACTACATCGTCGATGCCCTCTTCGATCGCGTGATCCCACGCACTACCGAGCGCATCTGCCGCACCAGGGTCGTCGGGCAGAGCCAAGCGGAGCCCGGGTTCGACACCTCTGACCGGCTCGCCTGACCTCAGCTGACCGACCCGGTGCGGCTCGTCCTGCCCTCAGCTCTCGTCGGGACCCTCCAGACCG
>JBEBJW010000271.1:0-7663 GCA_040079715.1 Myxococcota bacterium
GCCGCGGTCCGGACCGCAGCGATCACCTGGTTGACCGCGTCGGACACGAGCTCGCACCGGGGCGCGTCGACCACCCGGTCGAACCGGCCCGGCGCGTGGAACCCGAGGAACCGCCCATCGATCGGGGCGTTCGCGGCGCGATCGGCCTCCGACACGTACCGGCGGACCCCGAACGACAACTCGACCTTGTTCCGGTACCCGTACGCGTCCGGCGCGCCCCGCGGCGGGTGGATCGTCACCCCGTCGACCGGCCCGACCTGCGACACGGCGAGCTGGTGCTTCAGCGCGCGCTGGGCGTCGAGGGTCAGCTCCTGGAGCGTGCAGCCGCCGCACAGGCCGAACTGGGCGCACCGCGGCGCGGCGTGGGCGGCGGGCGGGCGGATCGTCGCGAGGCGCCGGCCGGTCCAGGTCCCCTTCGACCGTCCGGTCGGCGCGACAGCGATCCGCGAGCCGGGCGGGGCGCCGCGGACCTCGATCGGCCGGCCGTCGGGGGCGGTGCCGAGGCCGACCCCGCGCGGGCCGAGGCCGGTGATCTCGCACTCGAACGGGGGGAGGCGGTGACCCATGGGCGGGTCTATCTCGGCGGGAGCGCGATCGTGACTCGACACGGTCAGGACACCGACGGTGGTGGTACCCTGTGGGCATACCCAACGGAGGTGCGCCTGATCACGATCGGCTGGTTCGTCGGATCGGCGGCCGCCCAGCAGGTGACGGTCTGCGCGAACACCTGCGACTACGGCACCCTGTTCGCGGCCACGCTGGACGGGAACGCCGACATCCTGGTGAAGGCCGGGGTCCACCCCGAGGCGTACACGTCGTCGGTGTGGCTGCCCGACACGCGGATCGAGGCCGAGGCCGACGCGTCGTTCGTCGCCCCGCCGAACGCGCCCCTGCTGTACGTCGAGCCGAGCGCCGATCGGACCACGATCGTCGGGATCGAGCTCGTCACCCGCGGGCTCGGAGGCGATGGCACCCTGGCCTCGGTCCACGCCGACCACACGACGATCGAACGCCCGGTCGCGCGCGGGTGGCTCGGCGACAGCAGGATCGGCCTCCCCGCGCTGATCGACGTCCAGGAGTCGGACCACGTGTCGATCGTCGACCCGACGCTCGTCGACGCGATCGATCTCGGGTTCCTCGGTCAGCTCGTCTCGGTGTCCGACGCGGACGTGGAGATCGTCGGCGGCACGTTCGAGGCGAGCCAGCTCCCGTTCGGCGCGATCTCGGTGAACGGCGGGACGCTCACCGTGACCGGCGCCACGTTCCGGGACGTCGGCGTGGCGGTGACCGGCTACAACAGCGACCTCGCGCTGACCGACGTGGTCGTCACCGTCACCGGGCCGTGGACGTTCGTGGCCTCGGCGGTGACGGTGTACAACGGCAGCCTCGACGTGCACGGCGGCTCGATGACCGGCCTCGCGTCGGACTCCACCTACGCCAACGCGCCGGTGATCGGCGCGTACGGGGCGACGTCGCTCGAGGTCACCGGGACGGTGTTCCCGCGGCACGAGGTCCCGGCGATCGCCGCGGCGCTGGTCGACCGGGTCGAGCTGACCGGGGTGGTGTTCACCGGCGTTCCAGGGATCGGGACCGAGGGAGCGGTCGCGCTGTACCAGACGCCGTCGGTCGACGTCCGCGACAGCTGGTTCTGTGACGAATCCGCGGGGGACGGAGCCGCGCTGCTGCTGAGCGACAGCTGCGACGACGGCTGCCGGGTCGAGCGGTCGGTGTTCGTCGGGGACCTCGCGACCGACCGCGGGGTGATCTACGCGGACGCAGGCGAGCTGTCGATCACCAGCACCACGATGATCGACAACCGCGCCCAGACCGACGGCAGCGTGGCGTTCGCGGCGGCAGGCGCCACGGTGGACCTCGAGAAGTCGGTGATCGTCCGCGGGTCGTCGACCGGTGGGCCGGTGGCCGGACCGATCGGGCGGTTCGCCGACAACGCGCTCGACGCCGCGTCGGCCGAGGGGCTCGACCCGCTGCCGAACCCGAACCGCAACCGGTACGACGCGGCCCCGGTGTGGTCCGACGACCGCGACAACCCGTGCGGCGAGCCGGTGCTGCTGGCCGACGACCCGGCGAACGACTGGCTGATCGAGCACCGGTCCGGCGCGTTCGTCGGGTGCAGGATCGACGGGGACGGCGACGGGTACGGTGGGGCGTACCAGCCGATGGGGTCGCCCGCGTGCGACGGTCCCCGCGAGGCGCTCCTCGGCGGCGACTGCGACGACGCCGACGGCGCGGTCCACCCCGGCGCGGACGATCTCCCGTACGACGGACTCGACGCGGACTGCGCCGGAGACCCGGACGACGACCTCGACGGAGACGGCGCTCCGTTCGCCGTCGACTGCGACGACCTCGACCCGGCGGTCATCCGCTGCGAGTCCCCCGCGTTCCGGCTGGCCGGCGGGAGCTGCGCCACCGGGGGCACGCCCGCGGCGCCGTTCGGATCGGGGTTCGGGTCGGCGTCGTGGCTCGGGCTGGTCGGGGTGATCGCGATCCGTCGGGCGGGGTGGCGCCGACGAGATTAGGATGGCGGTCCGATGTCCAGATCTCCACGGGTGTACGAGCTGCTCGCCGAGACCCGGAAGGCGGTGGCCCTGCGCGTCAGGGTCGTCGCGGCCGGTGACGATCCGTCCGAGGTCGACGAGGCGCTGGCCGGGTTGTACCGCGACCTCGGCCGCGCGCTGGTCGACGCGGTCGACGTGGACGAGGGCGTCCTCGCCGATCTGTTTTCTTCGGCGCCCGGTGGCGACGGCTCCGGGCTGGTCTCTCCAGGAGAGTCGCCGAGTGTCGACCGCTGGGGGCTGGCTTCTCCTGGATCCACGCCGAGTGGCGACGGCTCGGGGCTGGTGTCCCCCGGATTCCCGTTCGATCCGGCCGGGATCGCGCTCCACCTCGGCGTGGGGGCGCTCGACGGCGCGCAGTCCGGGCCGCTGCCGCCCGAGCAGTTCACCGACGAGCTGCCGGAGGACGACGGCGACGCCGACGCCGGCTGGTACAGCGACGACGCCGAGCCGCGCCGGACCCGCGGCGAGCCGAACCACCCGCTGTTCGATCCGGGGGAGCTCCTGTCGCTGCGGTCGACCGAGCAGGACCTCGACGACTCCACCCCCGTGATCCCGCCTGCGCGCGAGTACTCCGACGTGGACGAGCCGTCCGACTACGTCGTCGCGTCGGTCGACGCGTTCGTGGCCCAGCGCGACGCGGACCTGTCGTCACCGTTCGCGCAGCTCGCGGCGGCCGATTCGACCGGGCGGGAGCCGCCCACCTGGAAGCACCGGCTCGACGAGCTGCTCCGGATGCTGGACCTCCCCGGGAGCTTCGCCGACGCGGACGAGCTCGCGATCGAGGCGTCGCGGGTCCAGTGGGCCACGAACGACCTCGCCGCGCGGCTGCTCGGGCTGCCGGCCGAGATCCAGACCGGGGTGGTCGCGATGCTCGCCGCGCGGGCCCAGCACCTCCGGCACCGGCTGGACGTCGACGTGGGGCCGCGGATGTCGCTCGATCGGCTCCAGCGGTACCGGATCGACGAAGACCTGCCCAGCGTCGCCGCGCTCCTCCCGACCCCGCGGCCCGAGCACGGCGCGTGGGAGGAGGACACGCGGCGGTGGTGGGCGCTCCTGTGGGTGAAGCCGTGAACGTCAAGGCGCAGGCGCTGCTCGGCACGATGACCGCGATCCTGTTCGGCTCGATCGGCGGGGTGCTGTTCTCGGAGGGGCGGACCCAGATCGGCGGGATCCTGATCGCGATCGGGGTGTTCCGCGCGGCGGTGCTGATCCGCCAGATCCAGTCGGCGCGCGCAGCGGCGAAGGAGCGGTGATGCGGTGGCTCGCGGTCGCGCTCGCGGCGATCGGCTGCCGGGCGGAGTCTCCGGGCGGCGGCCCGGGTGCGACCCCGCGCGGCGCAGAGCCGTCGGTCGCGCCGGCGCCGGCCTCCCTCCGGCGGCTGACCACCGCCGAGTACCTCGCCACCCTGACCGACGTGTTCGGCGACGGGCTGGTGCTGCCGACCGCGCTCGAGCCGGACCTCGAGGTGGACGGGTCCCTCGCGGTGGGCGCGGGCCAGGCCGCGCTCTCGCCGCTGGGGGTGGAGCGGTACGAAGACGCGGCGTACCTCGTCGCAGATCAGGTGGCGCACGATCCCGAGCGCCTCGCGCGGTTCGGCGGCTGTACCGGCGCCGGTCCGGTCGACGACGGCTGCGCCCGGGCGCTGCTCGGGGCGGTCGGGCGGCTCGCGTGGCGACGCACCCCGACCGACGACGCGCTCGACGTGCTGGTCGGGCTCCCCGGCCAGGCCGGGGCCGCGCTGGGCGGTTCGCCGCGATCCTGCAGTCGCCGACGTTCCTGTACCGGGTCGAGGTCGGGGAGGGCGGGGTGTTCGGTCCGACCGAGCTCGCGTCGCGGATCTCGTACCTCGTGTGGGGCGGCCCGCCGGACGCGGAGCTGCTCGATCGGGCCGACGACGGCTCGCTCGCCGACCCGGAGGTCCGCCGGTCCGAGGCGGAGCGGATGCTCGACGATCCGCGCGCCCGGCGCGGGGTGCGCGCGTTCTTCGACGAGAAGCTGGGGCTGACCGCGCTCCCGACCCTGCCGAAGGACCCCACGCTGTTCGTCCACTGGACCGACGGGATCGGCGCCACCGCCCGCGAGCAGACCCTCGCCACCGTCGACTGGCTGGTGTTCGACGACGACGGCGACATCCGCGATCTCGTGACCACCCGGACCACGTTCGTCGATCGGGCCCTCGCCGCCCTGTACGGGATCCCCGCCCCGAGCGAGGCCGCGGTCCCCGGCGCGCTGGCCCGCACCGAGCTGCCGGCGGACGGACCGCGGGTCGGGCTGCTCGGCCAGGTCAGCTTCCTCGCGCTCGAGGCCCACTCGGTCTCGACCTCGGTCACCCGGCGCGGCAAGTTCGTCCACTCGGTGCTGCTGTGCCGGGAGATCCCGCCGCCGCCGGCGAACGTCGACACCTCGATCCCCGAGCCGAGCCCGGACGCGCCGACGATGCGGGATCGCGTCGCCGCCCACCTCGAAGACCCGATGTGCGCGAGCTGCCACCAGGTCACCGACCCGGTCGGGCTCGCGTTCGAGCAGTTCGACGGGATCGGCGGGTACCGCACGACCGAGAACGGCGTGACGATCGACCCGACCGGCGCGCTCGACGGCGTGTCGTTCGACGACGCGCGGGGTCTCGCCGAGGTCCTGCACGAGGTCCCGGACCTGCCGCGGTGCCTGTCCGAGAGCGCGCTCCGGTTCGCCCAGGGGCACGCGCTGTCGGACGACGAGCAGCTCCTGACCGACTGGACCACCGCCGGGCTCGCCGAGAACGGCCACCGGTGGCGGTCGCTGCTCGTCGATCTCGTGGCGTCCGAGTCGTTCGCGATCGCGGGGGAGCCATGAGTTTCCGGGGTTGGAACCGGCGGACGGTGCTGCGCGGCGTGTTGGGCGGCTCGGCGGTCGCGGTGGCGATCCCGTGGCTCGAGTCGCTCGGGACCGCGGCGGAGGACGGGTTCCCGCGGCGGTTCGGCGTGTTCTTCTGGGGCAACGGGACCCTCCCGGGCGACCCGGACAAGCCGTCCGAGAACCCGGATCGGTGGACCCCGATCGGCGAGGGGTCGGGGTCGGCGTGGTCGCTGTCCGAGCAGCTCGCCCCGCTCGCGGCCCACAAGGACGTGCTGACCGTGGTGAGCGGGCTGTCGATGAAGCTGCCGAACCCGGTGCCCCACGGGTCCGGGGCGGCTGGCGTGCTGTCCGGCGCCCCGCTGTCGTCGGACGCGCTCGAGAGCTTCACCGCGGCGACGATCGACCAGGTGATCGCGGCCGCGATCGGCGATCAGACGCTGTACGCCTCGCTCCAGACCGCCGCGACCGACACCCTCGGCCTGTCGTTCTCGGGCCCGAACGCGCGCCACCCGTGCGAGACCAGCCCGTTCGCGCTGTACCAGCGGCTGTTCGGCGACACGTTCGTCGAGCCGGGCGCCGGGGGCCTCGTGTCGCCGACCCTCGGGCTGCGCCGATCGGTGCTCGACGCGGTCACCGCGGACCTCGGGCGGTTGAACGCGCGGGTGTCGGCCGCGGACCGGATCCGGCTCGACCAGCACGCCACCGGGGTCCGCGAGCTCGAGCAGCGGCTGGCCCGGCTCGAGGAGGACCCGCCGGACCTCGCGGCGTGCACCCGCCCGTCCGAGCCCGACGAGGCCTACCCGGACGACGGGGATTACCCCCAGTTCGGGCCGCGGAACGTCGCGATGGCCGAGCTGCTCGCGATGGCGCTCGCGTGCGACCAGACCCGGGTGTTCTCCCACTTCCTGACCGAGCCGATCAACAACACCCGGTTCCCCGGCACCTCCGACGGCCACCACAACCTGACGCACGACGAGGTGAACCCGCAGCCCCAGGTCGACGCGATCACCGTCCAGTGCATCGAGCAGTTCGCGGCGTTCCTGACGGCGCTCCGGGCGATCCCCGAGGGCGACGGGACCCTGCTCGACTCGTGCGCGGTGCTCGGGTGTTCGGAGACGAGCTACGGGCGGATCCACAGCAAGGACAACCTGCCGATCCTGCTCGCGGGCTCGTGCGGCGGCAAGCTCGTCACCGACACCCACGTCCACAGCACCACCCAGGAGAACGTCAGCAAGGTGTCGCTGTCGCTGGTGCGGGCGATGGACGTGGTCGCCGGGGAGTGGGGGGTCGACGAGGGCCACGTGACCGACGGCCTGTCGGCGATCGAGGTCTGAGATGTGGTGGATCGCGGCCGTGGTCGGGTGTGGAGGGCCTCCGGACGAGGCGGCGGACGACGGCGCGTGCGACGCGGCGGGCGACGAGCGGCTGTACGTGGTCCAGTCGCTGGTGTTCGTCCGCCAGGAGGCCGGGGTGTCCGACGGGTTCGACCTCGACGGCGCGGTCGGCGGTCCGGACGGGTGCGGGATCGCCGACTTCACCGCCCCGGACGGGGCCACCGGGGTCGACAACGCGTTCGCGTACGTGGTGCCGGCGCTCGAGCTGACCGAGGCGGCGGCGGTCGAGTCGCTGATCCAGGCGGCGATCGAGAGCGGCGAGCTGCTGATCGCGCTCGACCTGACCGAGCTCGACGGTGAGACCGACGACGCCTGCGTCGACCTGTCGATCGGACGCGCCTCGGGGGACGTGCTGATCGGCGGCGACGGGCGGCTGCTCGGCGGCCAGACGTTCGCGCCGGACGCCGACGCCCCCGGGTTCGACGCGCCGGACGTCGCGCTGGTCGACGGGGTGCTCGAGTCGCCGCTCGAGCTCGTGCTGCCCCTGCAGATCTTCGACGTGGCGCTCGAGTTCGCGCTCCGCGACGGGCGGCTCCGGCTGGCCCTCCAACCGGACGGCACCGCCACCGGGCTGTTCGCCGGCGGGGTCGACATCGCGTACCTGCTGCAGATCGCGGCCGAAGAGAACGTCGACGCCGGGCTGCACGACGTGATGGAGGCGCTGCTCGACAGCTGGGCCGATCTCGCGCCGGACGAGACCGGGGCGTGCAGCCGGATCTCGATCACGTTCTCGTTCGTGGCCGTCCCGGCGTTCTGGTACGACTGAGCCGGGCGGCGCGGGCGGGTCGTGACATCGTTCGACGAGCGGATCCGGCCGGGATCGGCCATGATGGCCGCTCGCTCGGAGGCCGCTTGAAC
>JBEBJW010000272.1:0-7645 GCA_040079715.1 Myxococcota bacterium
GCTGGTGCTCGTCTTCGAACGCGTTCGACAGCCCGTCGCCGTCGTCGTCCGGACCGTCCGCGACCGGAGCGGTCAGCGGGCCGCGATCGCACCCGTCGTCGTCGGGTTTGGTGGCGGTCCCGGTCACGGTCTCGCCCTCGTCGACGGGCTCGACCGCCCCGGTCAACGGTTCGCGATCGTCGATCACGACGATCTGCTCCTTCGTCTGGTACCAGCAGCCTGCCACGAGCAACAGGCTGGCCAGCGAGGCTCCGCTCCGCATCGCCCACCCCCGGTTCCCGACCCGGTCGCCCGACCGGGCTGGAAGGACGTTGTAGCCCCCGATTCGCGCCCTTCGCGCCGCGGACCAGCCGTTTTGTATCACAGCCGACAACCGGGCCGAGTGCCGAAACGGCGAGGAACGCGTCCTGGACAGCGTCTCCGGCCTGGATCCTCCGTCGCGCGATCGCGGGGCGCGCCGACACCGTGACGAGACCGTGACGCCGTGACGCCGCGGTCCGGGTCCGGGAATGACGAGTCAGGAGGATGGCGATGCGCGTGCTCGCACTGCTCGCGGCGGGTTGCCCCGCCCCGACGATCGCCACGATCGACCCACCGGACCTGACGGCGCCGGCCGATCCGGTCACCCCGCCGGATCCGGGGACCGGGGCGGTCGACGACTGTGTCCGGGCGCCGATCGGACCCGCCGGTGGCGCGCTCGAGGCCCCCGGGGTCACGATCGCGATCGCGGCCGGGAGCTGGTCGACGTTGACCGGCAAGGACGTGACCGTCGCCCTGTGCCCGGCGGACGCCCCGGACGACGCCCGGTCCGCCGCGTGGTCGCTCGTGCTGCCCCCGGACGTGATCCTGGGGGTCCCGGCGGTGGTGACGCTCGCGACCGACGCGGACCCGGCCCTCGCGGCGGTGTACGTCCCCGGTCCGGACGGAACGTCGGCGCGGGCGCTGGTGTCGTCGTTCGGCCCGGACGGCGCGTCGGCCCCGGTGTACCGCGCCGGGCTGGTCGTGGTCCGCGACGACGATCGGCAGCTCGTGCCGTTCGCCCCCCGCCCGACCACCGCCGACCTGCTGCTGCTGATCGACAACTCGTGCTCGATGCTCGACGAGCAGTACGCGCTCGCCGACCGGCTGCCGGCGCTGCTCGACGTCCTCGACGCGGTCGCGGTCGACTACCACGTCGGCGTCGTGTCGACCGACAACGAGGATCCGGGCCAGCAAGGCCGACTCGCGTCCAACGGCGACCTGCGGTGGGTCGACCCGTCGACCCCGAGCCGCGACGATCAGCTCGCGGAGCTGGTGCTGCTCGGCAACCAGGGGTCGACCAGCGAGCAGGGCCTCGCCACCACGGTCGAGGCGCTGACGATCCACTCGGCCACCTGGAACGCCGGGTTCCTGCGCCCGGACGCCGCGCTGTCGGTGGTCGCGGTGTCGGACGAGGACGACGCCAGCGCGATCGAGGCGTTCGACGTGGCGGCCCTGATGGTCGACACCGCGTACGAGTCGGACGAGGCCGTCGCGCCGTACGCCGCGTTCCACAGCCTGGTGAACACGGCGGGCGCTGCGCGGGGGACGAAGTACATCGACGTGAGCGCCGCGACCGGCGGGTACGTCGCGGACCTCGGCTCGGCAGACTGGGCGCGGTTCCTCGACGCGGTGGGCGCCGACCTCGCGGGCCGGGCGCTCGACCCGGTCCCCACCGACGACCACGACGCGCGGCCGGAGCTGTGGCTCGTGTGGGACGACGGCGCCGAGCCGACCCGGGTGCCGGACGACCAGCTCGTGTGGGTGCCGCAGCGGGGCCTCGTCTACCCGCGCCGGGCGCTCCCGGACGGCGCGACGGCCTGGCTGCTGATCGCGCGGTAGCGACTCGATTCGGACGGCCCACCCCGCCGCGGCGCGACTCCCCTGCGCATGCGGCGGGGTCGGTCGTCGCCCTGCGGGCCAGCTGGCGAGCTAGAGCTCCGTGACCTGGCCGACCTTCAGGACGAGCACCGTGTACTCGTTGAAGCTGTACAGGACCGGGCCCGTGACCTCGAGCGCCGTGCCGACCGGCCACGACACGCCGCGCCGGGCGAGCTCCTGGTCGACGCCGACCTTGTACCGGACCCCGCCGACCCCGTCGAGGTACACCTCGCCGAACGTGCTGGCCTCGGTCGCGACGACGCCGGACACCCGGACCGTGCGCGACACGTGCTCGGGGCCGAGCTCTCCGCCGACCTCCTCGTAGTACACGGGCTCGGGGCCGCGCTGGATCTCGACCACGTCGTGGACCTGGATCATCGTCTGGTCGAACGACTCCTTCAGCGCGCGGACCTTCAGCGTGACGCGATCGCCCATGTCGAAGTGGGTGACCTTGCTGTCGCCGAGCACGAACTGCCCGCCGGTCGCGTCCTGGATGAAGTAGCTGCCGTAGAACTTCTCGTCCGAGTCGACCGTCTGGTCCGGCACGCACCCGCTGGTCTTGAAGTAGTACCGCGGGAGCAGCGTCACGATCCCGGTGATCTCGGCCGGGAGGCCGTTGTTCGTGACCCAGTCGGCGCAGTCCCCGTTCGCCGGCTGGTCCGCTGGGTCGAAGATCGTCTGGAAGTCGCCCGGGACCGGCAGATCCGCGATCGGCACGTCGCCGGTGAAGTCGTACGGGACGTCGGTGAACGCGACGACCTCGGACACGTCGTACGGCGAGCCCGGATCGTACCAATCCCGCGGGTTCTCGCCCCCCGCGGGGGTCGCGCAGCCGGACCCGCCGAGGGCCAGGAGCACCAGCGGGAACCGCTGCATCACCACCGACACCTGACGCATGGCCGATCGCTCCTCGACTAGAAGTAGTCGTACCAGTCGAAGTCCTTGGCGTCGAGCTGGATCGCGCCGGAGAACTGCCCGACCGGGCCGATGAAGTGGATGCAGTCGCCGACCACGTCGTAGGTCGACTGGGTCCGGAACGTCACGATGTTGCCGTTGCCGTAGTCGAGGTCGAAGCAGTTCGCGCCGCAGTCGGTCGGGCCGGCGACCAGGCCGCCCCACACCTCGATCGTCCGCAGCCCGTGGGTCGCGAAGTCGATCGGGGCGCCGGTCATGCCGTCGACCACGTGGACGTCGTTGCCGCTCGACAGGATCTGGAAGTCGGTCACCGCGAGGACCTCGTTGATCCCGAAGTACTCCTGGACCGACGTGGCGGTGAACGCCACCTCGTCGCCGGGGGCGAGGCCGTTCGGGTCGAACCCGATGTCGACCCGGAACGCGTACATCGCGGCGTCCCCGTCCTCGAACCAGAACTCGACCGTGTTCTCGGTCGGGACGGCCGGGACGTAGCCGCGCGAGGTGACGATCGCGCCGGTGATGTCGATGTCGACCGCCGTGGCGGTGGTCTGGCCGGTGGTCGCCGCGACGAGCGCGCCCACGCCGGCCGAGAACGTGTACGGATCGTACGTGGCCGACGCGCCGGCGGCGGTGATCGGGTGGTCGGCCCACGGGCCGGTCGCCGACGGGCCGGCGCTGCAGTCGACCGGGTCGGTGTCGGAGTCCGAGTCGGTGTCGCTGTCCGAGTCCGCGTCGGCGTCGGCGTCGCTGTCCGCGTCAGAATCCGCGTCGGCGTCGCTGTCCGCGTCGGAGTCGGTGTCGGCGTCGCCGTCCTTGTCGCCGCCGTCGAGCGTGTCGGTCGAGCCCTGCGGGCCGCGGGGCTGGCAGGCGACCAGGAGCGCCAGGGGGATCGTCCACGTCAGGGTCGGCCACTTGATGGTCCGCATCGAACACCTCCTCCGAACCGTGCAGTCGCGCCACGTAACCCGACGCCCGCCCGGGGGGAGCGACGATCGCGCGGCGCTCGGAGGGCAACCCCGAGACGCCGCTTGACAGCGCACCCCGGCTGCTGGGTAGGCTGTCTTCTGGTCGGTGCGTGCCGGCCGAGCACCCGGGCGTTAGCCCCCCGCGGACATGGGCGACAGACCCTCGCATCTCCCACCTGGAACGCCTCTCGGAGACCACTACACGGTCGAGGGATTGGTACGCCTGTCGGAAGGCAGGTTGTTCTACCTCGCGAACGATGTGCGTCCCGACTTGACCACCCGGCGCTGCTGGACCTGTGGGTTCGGCGAGACGTCGCGGGCCGAGTCGGCGTGCGGATCGTGTGGCTCGCCGCTCAAGGATCGGCGGTTCCTCGTCTCCTCCCGGTGGATCGCCGCGCGGTTCGAGGCGTACCTCGACTTCTTCCAGAAGGCGCTCCGCCACCCCGGCCTCGCCTCGCCGATCGACGTGTTCGTGATCGACGGCGTGCTGTTCTCGGTCGTCGAGTACCGGGGCGAAGGGCTGATGGTCGACGAGGCCGCCCCGCTCCACAACGCGCGCCTGCTCGACCTCGGGCAGCGGATCCTCGGCACCCTCGCGTTCCTCCACAAGCACGGGATCAGGCTCGCCGGGTTGAACCGGGCGAACCTGCTGATGTCGCCGGACGGCTCGGTCCGCCTGTTCGACCTCGAGGTCGAGCAGACGCTCGAGAACGGCACCCCGATCCCCGGCACCGAGCAGACCGACGTGCTGATGTCGGTGGGGGAGCTGCTCCGCCGGTACTGCGACATCGAGGCCGACGCGCTGAACGACTTCCTGCTCGGCGCCGAGAACGGGTCGGTCCTCGACCTGATGCGGTTCGGGCGCGAGATCGAGAGCCGGTTCGACGTGTTCGCGCCGCAGAACTACGCGCCGCTGCTCGGCGGGATGAGCGACGTGGGCCTCACCCGCCAGCTCAACGAGGACAACTGGGGCTGGGTCCGGCTGTCCGAGCGGGCGAAGCTGTACGTCGTCGCAGACGGGATGGGCGGCCACGACGGCGGCGAGGTCGCGTCGGCCCTCGCGGTGAAGACACTGTGCGAGGTCGCGCGGGAGCGGGAGGCGCTCGCCCCGCAGGGCGAAGACGCCGTCGAGAACCTGCTCGACGAGTCGTTCCAGCTCGCGAACAACACGGTGAAGGACGCCGCCGACGCGAAGGGCACCGACATGGGCACCACGCTCGTGTGCATGCTGGTGCTCGAATCCGCGCCGACGGAGCACGTCGGGTTCATCGCGAACGTGGGTGATTCGCGCGGTTATTTGCTCCGCAACGGAGTGCTGCACCAGATCACGAAGGACCACAGCCTGGTCCAGAAGATGGTCGAGCGGGGGCGGATCACCGCCGAGGAGGCCCGGCACCACCCGCACAGCAACATCCTCCTGCGGACGGTCGGCACCGAGCGCGACATCGACATCGACATCTTCCGGGTCGAGCTCGAGACCGGCGACAAGGTGCTGATGTGCTCGGACGGGCTGTGGGGCGAGGTCGAGGACCGCGACATGGAGTCGATCCTCAACACCTACACCGACCCGCGGATCGCGAGCCGGGAGCTGGTCCGCGCCGCGCACCACGGCGGCGGCAAGGACAACGTCACCCTGATGATCGTGACGATACCGTAGCCCTGGAGGGGGTTCGGATGGAGCAGCGATCGCTCGGGTCTCTCGCGGTGTCGGCGATGGGGCTCGGTTGCATGGGGATGTCGGCGTTCTACGGGACGAGCGACGAGCGGGAGGCCCTCGCGACGATCGACCGCGCGCTCGGCCTCGGGTGCACGTTCCTCGACACGGCCGAGATGTACGGGCCGTTCACGAACGAGGAGCTCGTCGGCAAGGCGATCGCCGGCAAGCGGGCCGCGGTGACGGTCGCGACGAAGTTCGGGATCCGGTGGGCGCCGACGGCGGAGAACCCCGCGAACCGGGTGCTCGACGGCTCGCGCGAGAACGTCCGGCGGTCGATCGAGGGCTCGCTGAAGCGCCTCGGGACCGACCACGTCGACCTGTACTACCTGCACCGGGTGGACCCGAACACCCCGATCGAGGAGACGGTCGGCGCGATGGCCGAGCTCGTGACCGAGGGCAAGGTCCGCCACCTCGGGCTGTCCGAGGCGTCGCCGGCGACGATCCGGCGCGCCCACGCGGTCCACCCGATCGTCGCGGTCCAGAGCGAGCTGTCGCTGTGGACCCGCGAGATGGAGGCCGAGGTCCTGCCGACCTGCCGTGCCCTCGGGATCGGGTTCGTCGCGTACTCGCCGCTCGGGCGCGGGTTCCTCGGCGGGCGGTTCAAGTCGCCGGACGAGCTCGACGCGGGCGACTTCCGCCGGATCGGTCCGCGGTTCACCGGCGACAACCTCGATCAGAACCTGCGGCTGGTCGCGAAGGTCGAGGAGCTCGCCGCCGCCCGCGGGATCACCGCCGGACAGCTCGCGCTCGCGTGGGTCCTCGCGCGCGGAACCGACGTGGTGCCGATCCCCGGCACGAAGCGCCGGACGTACCTCGAGCAGAACCTCGCGGCGGTCGACGTGGTGCTGACCGCGGACGAGCTCGCCCGGATCGACGCCGAGGTCCCGAAGCCGGCCGGCGAGCGGTACGATCGCGCGGGGATGGCCACCGTCGGCCGCTGACCGCCCGCGTCACCGCCCGCGGTCACCGCGCCTCGGCGACCCCGACCCACTTCAGCGAGGACGGCCGGAGCGCGGTCCCGCGGAAGTCCTCGCTCTCGCGGGCCAGCCGGAGCCCGGCCTGGTCGAGCAGGGCCCGCAGGACCGGCAGGTCGAACATCCGGAGCTGGAGGTGGGTCGATCGCTCGGTCCCGTCCGGCCACCGGTACACGTACACCACGTGGTGGACCTTCGCGGCCTCGTCCCACCACCCCTGCTCCCAACTGTCGAGCGTCACCCCGGTCGCCGGGTGGACGAACGTGCGCTGCTCGTACCGGCCGTTCGGGTCGCGGTCGTACAGCGAGCGGTCGAGCAGGTAGCAGTCGAGGCACAACCGGCCGTTCGGCGCGAGCCGCCGCCGGATCCGGGTCAGGGTCTCGCCGAGCGCCCGCTCGTCCGGGCAGTGGTGGAGCGCGTTGAACGGCCACAGCACGGCACCCCACCCCGCGGAGCCCGCGGGCGGCTCGATCGGCGGATCCTCCGCGAGGTAGTCCGCCTCGATCGCGGTGATCCGCGACCGCACGCTGGGCGCCTCCGCCGCCGCCCGCCGGGCCAGCGCCGCGAGCATCGACGGGGCGCGGTCGATCCCGGTGATCGTCACCCCCGCGCGGGCGATCGGCACCGTCAGCCGGCCGGTCCCGCACCCGAGCTCGAGCACCGGCCCGCGAGCGGTCCGGGCCCGGTCGACGTAGTGGGCGAGGTCCTCGACGTGGTCGGCGTACTCCAGGTCGTACAGGACGGCGTCGGCGTACGGGTCGGTCTCGGTCATCTCGCGCACTCCAGCGCGCGGCGCGCGACGTGGTGGCCGGCGTGCCGCAGCACGTCGGCGGTGGTCCGCACCGCGGTCCCGGTCGCCCGGAGCCACAGCGCGCGCAGCCGGACCCACCGCGGGACGGCGGCCGGCACGGTCGGCAGGGCGATCGCGCCGACCGCGACCCACCCGGCGTCCGTCGGGACGATCCGCGCGAGCAGCCCGTCGCCACGGCCGGCCGGCGCGGCGAGCGCCGGGACGGTGACCGGGCCGTCCGGGACCCACGGCCCGAGCCCGATCCGGTCGCGGACCCACACCCGGTCGCCGTCGCGGCGGTCGATCGCCCACGGCGCCGGCGGGGTCCGCGCGACCACCCGGGCCCCGAGCCGCACCCGCAGCGGCCCGCGGGCGCGCATCCACG
>JBEBJW010000273.1:0-7638 GCA_040079715.1 Myxococcota bacterium
GCTCCGGCCAGTACACCCCGATCGACAGGTCGGACACCGCGGACCGCGGTCGGCCGAACGTCGTCCCGATCGACGCGCCGAGCGGGACGTACACCCCGCGGTCGGCGCCGGGGCGGGGCGCCCGGAACCGCGGGTCCACCGGGTCGGTCGACAGCCCGGTGTCGACCGTCACGAACACCCGCCGATCCGGCTGGATCACGAGCCCGACCGGCACCGCGAACGCCGGCTCCACGTCGCTGCCGGCGAACGTCAGGTTCACGATCGGGGTGACGTTCACCAGCAGCTGGCGACCCGACCGGAGGCCGAGCTCGATCCCCGCGTCGAGCATCGCCACGTCCAGGTCGGACACCGGCACGAACACCCGGATACCCGGGGTCAGGGTGGTGATGTCGCCGAGCCACGCGCCGTACTTCAGGTACACCGACGGCGCCCCATACCGGACGTCCGGGGCGAGCTCGAGCGGGAGCACCTGGACCCCGAGCTCGAGCTGATCGGTCACCCCGACCCCGAGCCCGGCCGCCAGATCGAGCGCCGCCGGCGCGTCGCCGTTCAGGCCGAGGGTGCTGTCGACGTCGATCGCCACGCTCGCCTGCGGCAGGGTCGGCGAGCGGACCACCAGCGGGACCGGCAGCTCCGGACCGGCGGGCTGGGCGGCTGCGGTGCCGAGCGCCAGCTGAACGAGTACCATCTCCACCTCCGTGGTCGTCGTATGACGGAGTGAAGTATCTATGCAACCGACTCGAACGAATCACCCGAACGCAGCGAGCCCCTCCGCGTGGGAGGGGCTCGGGGTCGGTGGGACCGCGGTGGTCGGACTCGGTCGGACCGCGGGCGCTACCGGTCGGTCAGTACTGCGACGGCTGATCCGCGTCGAGCGCCGACGCCTTCGGCGGCGCCTTGGCCGAGGCGACCTTCACGTCGGTCGCGCCCTCCTTGTCGAGGATCTCGCGGGCCCGGCGGGTCTCCTCGCTGTCGGTCGTGTGGACCGCGACCAGGATGTTGCCGTCCTTGATCTTGCCCTCGTAGAACTTGGCCTCGAGCTCGGGGATCCCCATCCCGACGAGCGCGCCGCTGAGTCCGCCGACGGCCGCGCCGACGGCCGCGCCGGACAGGGTGGCGAGGATCGGGCCGGCCGCGATCAACGGACCGACGCCGGGGATCGCGAGGGCGCCGATCCCGGCGAGGAGACCGATCGCGCCGCCGAGCGCGCCGCCGACCGTGCCGCCGGTGGCCGCCCCCTCGGGGGCCTTGGTGTGCTGCTCGTGCGCGAAGTCACGCGTCCCCGACTTGTCCGGGAACAGGATCGAGATGTCCCCCTCGGGGAACCCGGCGGCCTTCAGGCGGCCGACGATCGTGGTGGTCTGCGGCAGCGACGACGAGATTCCGAACACTACGTTGGCCATGCGTTCTCCTGGGATTCGATTCGAATGGAGTGGATGACGGTCCGGGCCGCCAGTGGGTCCCGACCCGCCAGTGGGTCCCGACCCGTCAGTGGGTCGCGACCTCGAGCCGGTTGTCGACCCGGGTCACGCCGGCGATGCCGCGGGCGATCTCGTCGAGCTGGTCCTTCTCGGCCTGGGTCTCGACCACGCCGGACAGCGTCACCACGCCGCCCGCGGTGACGATCTTCGCGTTGTCGGCGTTGGTCGACAGCCCGTCGGCCGCGAGCACCGCCTTCCGGATGTCGGCGGTGATCCGGATGTCGGTCTGGTTCTCGGCCTGGTCGAACGGCGTCTTCTGCGCGTCGTTCTGGTTGTTCTTGGTGTTGTCGGGCGCGGGGACGGCGTCGGTGGCGTCGCGGCCGTCGGCGCCGGGCGCGCCGTCACGGTTCGGGTCACCCGGCACGCCGGTCCGGGACGGCATCCCCGGGCGCTCGGACGTCGCGCCCGGGACGCGATCCTGGTCCGACGGGACGCCTGCCGGGCCGTTGCGATCGGCCGGGGACCGCTCCACGGCCTGGTCCGCACACGCGCCGAGCCACAGCGAGCCCGCGATCGACGCGGCGAGGAACATACGGGACGAACGCTTGAACATGAATGCTCCAGGGAGAGCGTGCAGTGTCCAGACCTGCACGGTCCTCTGCCCGGAGTATGTCGAAGTTTGCACAGATGCAAACTATGGCGTCCGCGCGCCCAGCGGGTCCTGGGCGGGTCAGGGCGTGGCGTCGACCAGCACCGCCCGGCCGCGGAGGGCCTGCAGCGGTCGCGCGTTGTGCTCGTACAGGTCGTGGAACGCGACGATCTGCTCGGGGCTGACCGTGATCGGCGTCGTCATCACGATCCACCGCACCCCCTCCGAGCACGGCGGGGTGGTGAGCGAGCCCGAATACCGGACCATCGCCTGGCGGTGCGGGAGCAGCGCGAGCGGGTCGATTGGCGTCGGCAGGTCGTCCTTCTTGCCGGTCTTCAGCCCCGCCATCGTGTCGAACACCTCGTCGAGGGCGGGGGTCGCCGGGCCCGGCTGGAGGAACACCCCGATCACCGCCAGGTTCCCGCGGGCGTCCTTGTGCACGAGGTGGAGCTCCATCTCGTACGACTGGCCGTCGAGGCGGTGCTCGCTCGGGGTGTGGAGGTGGAACTGCGCGAGATCGTAGTGCTCGCCATCGAGCTCGATCGCGTTGCCGCCGGCCACATCGACCTGGATGGTGTGGCCGTTGTTCACCACCGTCGCATCGGTCGGGTGGTAGTGGAGCACGACGTCGTCCAGCCCGACCGACTCGGCGAACCGGGTGTTGAGGTCGATCGGGGTCTGGGCGTGCCCGTCCCCGCAGGTCGCCCACTCGGGCGACAGCTCGGCCCAGTGCGCCGGGCCGGTCTCGCCCTCGTAGGTCCAGTGGGGCGCCTCCTCGTGGCCCTTGTCCTCGGCCTTGCCCCCCTTGTCGGCCTTCGCCGCCGGCGCGCCCTTCTCGGCGGCCTTCGGCGACTTCGCGGGCTCGGTGTGCGCCGCGTTGGACGCGGCGGACCCCGACGCGAACGCGGTCGGACCGAACCCCAGGGACGCGAGCAACACGACGCGACGGACCGACATCGGGCCCTCCTCGGGGATCCCTTCGGCGGGGGGTCGACGCGGAACGGTTACCCGCCGGTCGCGCTACAGTCGGGTCGTGCACCTGCCGTCGATCGATCCCACGCTGATCCGGAGCTTCGCGACCGCGGTGTTCATCGGCGCGCTGGTCGGGGTCGATCGGGAGCGGAGGTCGACCGACCAGGTCGTGTTCGGCGGGCTGCGGACGTTCGTGCTGATCGCGCTCGCGGGGGCGTGCGCCGCCTGGCTCGGGGCGACGCTCGGCGCGCCGGCGGCGCTGGTCGGGATCGGGCTCGTGGGGCTCACGGCGCTGCTCGCGGTCGCGTACGTCGCGGCGGGCGCGGCCGGGGTCGGGCTGACGAGCGAGGTCGCGGCGATCGTGGTGTACCTGCTCGGCGCGGCGTGCGTGGCGGGCCAGTCCTCGATCGCGGTCGTGCTCGGGGTCACCGTCTCCGGGCTGCTCGCGTTCAAGCAGCCGCTCCACGCGTGGGTCCGCAAGCTCGACCAGGACGATGTCGGCGCCGCGTTGAAGCTCCTGTTCGCGACGTTCATCGTGCTGCCGCTGCTGCCGGACACCCCGATCGACCCGTGGGGCGCGATCGTCCCGTACCGGGTGTGGTGGCTGGTGGTGCTGATCAGCGGCCTGTCGATGCTCGGGTACGTCGCGGTCCGGGTGGTCGGCGAGCGGCGCGGGATGCTGCTGACCGGCCTGTTCGGCGGCCTCGTGTCGTCGACGGCGGTGACGATGGCGGCGGCGCGGCGGAGCGTGGAGCCCGGCGCGAGCAGCGCGGCGCTCGCGATGTCGGTGCTGGCGGCGTGGGCGGTGATGTTCGTCCGGGTGATCGTCGAGGTGGCGGTGGTGAACCCGGCGGTGGTCGGTGCGATCGCCTGGCCGATGGGCGCGATGGCGGTGATCGCCGCGATCGCGGCGGCGTGGTGCGGGTTCCGCGCGCCGGACGGGGAGACCGGGCTCGCCCTGCGCAACCCGTTCTCGCTGTGGGAGGCGTCGAAGTTCGCCGCGCTGTACACCGCCGTCCGCCTGGCGGTCGAGCTCGGCCGGCAGTACCTCGACGACGACGTCCTGTACGGGCTCGCCGCGCTTGCGGGCACCACCGACGTCGACGCGATCACGTTGTCGATGGCGGACCTCGCGGGCAAGGACCTCGCCGTCGGTGCAGCGCTCGGGGCGATCGTGATCGCGGCGGCGGTGAACACCGCGGTCAAGTTCGGGATGGTCGTCGGGTTCGGCGCCCCGTCGCTTGCGCGCCCGATCGGCTGGGCGACGGTGGCGATCGGCGTCGCTGGCGGGGTCGCGGCGGTCGCCTCGCTCTGGTGAGCGGGGAGGGGTATGACCGAGCCGGGGGCGACGTGACCGATCCCGAGGTCCTGCAGACCCAGTGGACCGAGCAGGGAGGCCTGCTGGTGCACACCTCGACCGTCACCGGGTCCGAGTCGTCGCTCGCGACCGCGAACGGGCTCGCGGTGGGCGCGCTCGCGTCGCTCGGGTTCGCCGCCGGGGCGGTCGGGCAGGGGATGATCCCGCTCGCGGTGCTGTGCGGGGCAGCAGCGATCGGGTGCGGCCTCGGGCTCGCCCGGATCGCAGCCCTCCAGCGGCGGGCGCCGGCGCCGAAGATCCGGCGGCTGCTGGTCGAGATCGGCCCGGATCGCCTGTCGTGGACGTGGATCGACGGCGACCGGTGGTCGATGCGCCACGATCACGAGGCGCCGCTCGGCGAGGTGGTCGACGCCGCCCCGTCCGGCACGCCGGTCGGCCCGGTGGTGGTGGTGAAGCTCGCGGGCGATCGCCGGTGGGAGCTGCCGTTGCACGGTCTGCCGTCCGCCGATGCCGGCTGGCTGTCCGAGCGGATCGTCGAAGGGGCGCGGGCGAAGCGCGACACAACCAGCGCGGGGTGAGCGATGGCGGCAGCAGAAGACGACGTGATCGGGATGCTCGACGAGTCGGTGGAGGTCGCGCGGGCGGCCGGCAAGGACGTCGAGGGGTGGACGATGCAGTCGAGCGACGACGGCTACGTCGCCTGGCTGTACCGGGAGGACGACGACGGCCAGTGGCCGCTGTTCGACGACGTGGACATGCTGCCGACGGCGCTCGGGGCCGCCCGGTGGTGCCTGAACAAGGCGAAGGAGTCCGCGTAGTCCTTCGGTGACCGGCGACGCGACCGCGGCGCGCGCGGTTCTCGGCCCTCCAACGGCCCGATTCGTGGACTCGCCTCCTCGCGGGTTCTGCGTGTAGCGTGCGTTGCCTGCGGAAAACGACGAATCCCTCAGCGGACGTCACGGCCCGGTCGGGCCGGATCCTCAGCGTACCGACCTCGGCCCCGCAACGAGCGGCGCCAGCGGACCCGATCGGTCCGGTACAGTCGCCCGCGTGGCGGGTCGGGCGGTCCGGACCGCGGGAGACGGCGCGTGACCTCGATCCTGATCGTCGAACCCGAGCCGCTCGTCGCCACCGACCTCCGCGAGACGCTGGTCCGCCTGGGGTACGCCGTGTCGGGCGTCGCCCCCACCGTCGACGCGGTGGTCGCGCTCCCGCCCGCGGAGCTGCCGGACGTGGTGCTGATCGGCGACCCGGTGGACCCGGTGGACCCGGTGGCGGTCGGAGCGGAGCTCCGGCGGCGGGTGCGGGCGGCGGTGGTGGTGCTGACCGGGCGCCGCGACGAGCCCGGCCCGAGCGCGGCGATCGACGGGCTCGGGCTCCTCTCCCGGCCGTTCCACCCGCAGGAGCTCAGGTCGGCGATCGAGGTCACGCTGCACGCCCACCGGTTCGGCGAGCGGCTAGCGGAGCGCGAGCGCCGGTTCGCCACCACCCTCCGGTCGATCGGCGACGGGGTGATCGCGTGCGACCCGGACGGCCGGATCACGTTCACGAACCCGGCGGCGGAGCGGATGCTCGGGCGCCCGGCCGACGTGATCCTCGGTCAACCGGTCGACGCGGTGTTCCGGACGCTGGACGGGGCGCCGCATCCCGTGCTGGTCGCGCTGAGCGAGCGCCGCCTCGCGGTGCCGGACCTCCCCGCAGGGGTTCGCGGTGCTACGGAGCCGCTGGTGGTCTCGGTGAGCGCCGCGCCGATCGTCGACGATCGCGCGGTGATGCTGGGCGCGGTGCTCGTGTTCCGCGACATCACCGTGGCCCACCGCGCGCAGGAGGTCCTGCGGGCCGCGGATCGGATGGCGACCCTCGGGACGCTCGCCGGCGGCCTCGCCCACGAGATCAACAACCCGCTGACGTACGTGCTGGCGAACGTCGAGCTGCTGTCCGAACGGATCGCCGGCCTCCGTGACCGGTTCGCCGAGCCGGGCGTGATCGACGAGCTGCTGAGCGTGCTGGCCGAGGTCCAGGACGGCGCCCGCCGCGTCCAGGGCCTCGCGTCGCGGTTGAAGGCGTTCTCTGCGCCGGACGGGCCGACCGGGACCGTCGACGTCGGCGCTTCGATCGATCGGGCGGTCCGGCTCGTGGAGAACGACCTCCGTCACCGGGCGACGCTCACGGTCGAGGTCGCACCGGACCTTCCGCGGGTGGCCGGCGCGTCGATCGAGGTGGTCCAGGTGCTGGTGAACCTGCTGCACGACGCCGCCGGCGCGATCCCGGACGGGGCCGCGGCCCGGCACCGGGTCGAGCTGCGGGCCCGCCGGATCGGGGCGCAGGTGGCGATCGAGGTGTCCGACACCGGCCGCGCGTTCACCGACGCGGAGCTGGCGCAGCTGTTCGGCCGAGACCTGGTGGACCCGACCTTCCGGGCACCCGGGCTCGCGCGGTCGCGCGCGATCGTCCTCGGGATGGGCGGCGAACTCGCCGGGCGGACGACGCCGGGGCAGGGGACCACGATCACCCTCGCGTTTCCCGCGCTGCCCGCGTCGGCACCCGCGTCCCCAGCCGCGCCGGTCGATCCGTCGCCAGCGGCGCCGACCGCAGCGTCGCCGTCGCCTCCCGAGCCGGCGCCCGCCCCGCTCCGCGCGAAGGTGCTGGTGATCGACGACGAGGCCCTGGTCGCCCAGTCGATCTCCCGCGCGCTCGCCGGGCACGATCTGACGACCGAGACCGACGCCGAGGTCGCGCTGGCCCGGATCCGCGCCGGGGAGCGGTTCGAGGTGATCCTGTGCGACCTGATGATGCCGACCATGTCCGGCGTCGACTTCTACGAGACCCTCGCGCTCGAGGTCCCCGGTCAGGCCGAGCGGGTCGCGTTCCTGACCGGCGGCGCGTTCAGCGAGCGGGCGGCGACGTTCCTCGACGAGGTCCCGAACGCGCGCCTCGACAAGCCGTACGACCTCCGCAAGCTCCGGGCGCTGGTCCAGGACCTCGCCCGCCGGGCCCGCGCGCGCCCGTCCTGACCACGACCCCGGCTCCGCGCGCAGCAGGCCGCGTCCGGCCGGGCCGGACCGGTGCGCTGCGGGGTCGGGGCCGTGCGCCCTCCGGAGCCTCCTCGCCCGCCCCTCGCTGCGCGAGGGATCGGCCTGCGGGGTCTCCTCCGGCGGCCCCTCCGTCTCGCTCCGCTCGACCGCCTGCGGCGCCCTGCGCGCCCCTCGCGGGCTCAGCGCGGACTCAGCGCGGGGTCACCGAGCCTTCGTGCGACACCGCCAGCGCCACGCCGGGGG
>JBEBJW010000274.1:0-7620 GCA_040079715.1 Myxococcota bacterium
GTACGGGGACCGTGCGACAATCGACGGGCCGGTTCGGTGGGCGGGCAGAGCGCTCGGGGTGGGCCCCCCACGGAGCGCAGAGGGGTCGATGGCGTACTTCCGGTGCGAGCACACGCTGCGCAAGACGCGCAAGGACTTCTCGGTCCGCAAGGCGCTCACGACGATCGGTCGGGCGCCGGGCAACGATCTCGTGCTCGACGACCCGATGGTCCAGCCGACCCACGCGAACCTGATGCGCCAGGGTGCTTCGTTCACCCTGTCGCTGCTCGACAAGAACGGCGAGCTGTACGTGAACGGTCGCCGGCAGCGCACCGCCCAGCTCCAGGAGGGCGACCGGGTGCTGGTGGGCGGTTGGCAGCTCACCTGGGCCGAGGGCGAGCCGTCGCAGGAGCCCGCGGCCGAGGGGTCCACCGGGGTGTCGCTCGGGCTGCTCGAAGACCTCGTGTCCCTGTCGACCGAGATGCTGCGGGACACCTCCCCCGAGCGCCTGTTCGCCACGATGCTCGAGCGGCTGGTCGAGGTCACCCGCGCCGAGAAGGGCTTCGTCATCGTGATGCAGGACGGCGATCGGCACCTCGCCGCCGCCCACAACGTCCAGAACGAGACCCTCGACATCACCAAGGTCAGCGACTCGATCGTGAACCAGGTGGTCGAGCACCTCCAGCCGCTGATCGTGTCGGACGCCACGAGCGACAGCCGGTTCGCGCGGGCGAAGTCGGTGGTGGATCTCCGACTGTCGTCGGTGATGTGCGTTCCGTTGATCTACCGGAAGGATCTGCTCGGGGTGATCTACCTCGGCAACGACTCGATCACCGATCTGTTCACCGAGCGGGATCTCGCGCTGCTCCAGATCTACGCCGCGCAGGCGTCGCTGGTGGTGTTTCACGCCCTGCAGCTCAATCAGCTCCGGCTGGACAACAAGAACCTGCGGACCCAGCTCCAGGCGGCGTCCCAGGGCGAGATGATCGGCACCTGCGCGCCGATGAAGGCCGTGTTCCGGGTGCTCCGGCGGGTCGCGCCGACCGATCTGTCGGTGTTGATCCTCGGCGAGACCGGCACCGGCAAGGAGCTCGTCGCCCGCGAGATCCACCGCCTGTCGGCCCGCAGCGGTCGACCGTTCGTGGCGATCAACTGTGGTGCGATCCCCGAGAACCTGCTCGAATCCGAGCTGTTCGGTCACAAGAAGGGGTCGTTCACCGGGGCGGTCGCGGACAAGGTCGGCAAGGTCGAGGCCGCGAACGGCGGCTCGCTGTTCCTCGACGAGATCGGCGAGATGCCGATGAACCTCCAGGTGAAGCTGCTCCGGGTGCTCCAGGAGCGGGTGATCGAGCGGGTCGGTGACCTCGAGCCCCGTCCGGTCGACATCCGGGTCGTGGCCGCCACCCACAAGGACCTCGAGTCCCTGATCCGCGACGGCGGGTTCCGCGAGGACCTGTACTACCGCCTGAACGAGATCTCGGTCCCGCTGCCGCCGCTCCGGGAGCGCGGCGAAGACGTGGCGGTGCTCGCCCAGTACTTCCTGAACCTGTACCGCGAGCAGTACGGCAGCAAGCCGCGCGGGTTCACCAACCAGGCGCTGCTGTCGATGAAGAACTACTACTGGCCCGGCAACGTGCGCGAGCTCGAGAACCGCCTGAAGAAGGCGGTGATCATGAGCGATCGGGCGCTGCTCAACCCGGACGATCTCGGGCTCGCCGAGGGCCAGAAGCGGGAGATCAAGCCCCTCTCCGAGGCCGAAGAGGACTTCAAGGTCGAGTACATCCGGCGGGCGCTCGACCTGAACAACTGGAACAAGGCGCAGACCGCGCGCGACCTCGGGATCGACGCCCGGACGGTGTTCCGGTACATCGAGCGGTTCAAGGAGCTCGACGGAACGTGATCGTCGTCGGGCTGACCGGCGGGATCGCCTGCGGCAAGTCGGCCGTGGCGGCGCGCCTGCGCGAGCGCGGCGTCCCGGTGATCGACGCGGATCTCGTCGCGCGCGAGGTGGTCGAGCCGGGGACCCCCGGCCTCGCCCAGGTGGTGGCGGCGTTCGGGCCGACGGCGCTCGGGACGGACGGACGGTTGGACCGGGCGGCGATGCGGGCCCGAATCGCGGCGGATCCCGACGATCGGCGCCGGCTCGAGGCGATCACCCACCCCGAGATCCGGCGGGTCACCGCCGAGCGGCTGATCGCGTGCGCCGCCGCCGGGGCTCCGGCCGCGGTGGTCGAGGCGGCGCTGCTGGTCGAGACCGGCGGGTACCGGATGTACCCGGTGCTGATCGTGGTGTCGTGCGGCCCCGCCGTCCAGCTCGCCCGGGTGAGGGCCCGCGACGGGGTCGACGAGGCGCAGGCCCGCGCGATCGTCGCCACCCAGCTGCCGCTCGCGGACAAGGAGCGCGTCGCGACCCACGTGATCCGGAACGACGGGACGCTCGACGCGCTGCGGACCGAGGTCGATCGGGTGTGGGACGCGATCACGCCCCGCTCGGGCTGATCGCCCGCGCTTCGCCCGTCAGCCGACGGTGACCAGCGACCGGACCGGCACGTCGAGCCGCGAGCGGCCCTTCAGGAACGCGAGCTCGACCAGGAAGCAGCACCCGATCACCTCGCCGCCCGCCTTGCGGACGAGCTGGACCGTGGCGTCGGCGGTGCCTCCGGTCGCGAGCAGGTCGTCGACCACCAGGACCCGATCGCCCGGGCGGATCGCGTCGACGTGGACCTCGAGCCGCGCGGTGCCGTACTCGAGCGCGTACTCGACCCCGATCGTGGCGTACGGGAGCTTGCCCTTCTTCCGCGCGAGCACGAGCCCCGCGTCGAGCCGATCGACCAGCGGGGCCGCGAACAGGAACCCGCGGGACTCCATCGCCGCGATCTTGTCGAGCGGGCCCCACCCCTCGCCCATCCACGCGATCACGTCCCGGAACAGCGGCGGATCGAGCAGGACCGGCGTGATGTCCTTGAACAGGATCCCGGGCTTCGGGAAGTCCGGGATGTCCCGGATCCGGGCGGCGACGCGGCTCGTGAGGTCCATCGACCCTCCTGAAGCCTCCCCGTGGCGGGAGGGTGAGCCGGCTCTCGTAAGGGGCGTCGACCCCACCGTCAAGCGTCGGTCCACGCCCGGATTCGAGGCAGGTCGGCCTCGCTCGTGAGGTGCGCCGACAGCGGGGTGACGGTCGCCCAGCCGGCCTCGACCGACGGACCGTCCGCGTCCGGATCGGGGCCGTAGTTCAGGTGCGGTCCGCCGATCCACAGGTACGGCCGCCCGCGCGGGTCGATCCGCGCGTCGACCAGCGGCCCGTAGATCCGATCGCCGAGGCGGCACGCCTTGATCCCGCGCAGCTCCCCAGGCGCGACGCTCGGGACGTTCACGTTCAGGAACACCCGGCCGGGCATCGGCGCGGCCGCGATCCCGTTCACCACGCGCTCGGCGACGCCGCACGCGGTGTCCCAGTGGTTCGGGTCTCCGCGCTGGAGCCGCTGGAGTGAGATCGCCACTGCCTGGAACCCCTGGAGCGAGGCCTCGCGGGCCGCGGCCACCGTCCCGCTGTAGTGGACGTCGGTGCCGATGTTCCCGCCGTGGTTGATCCCGCTCACGACCAGATCCGGCAGGTTCTCCACCAGCAAGTGGTGGACCGCCACGTAGATGCAGTCCGCCGGGGTCCCGGTGACGGCCCACCGTTGCGGGCCCCGCGGGATCGCCCGGAGCGGGACGTGCATCGTCAACGAGTGGCTCTTCGCCGATTGCTCGTCGGCCGGCGCCACCACCCACACGTCGTGCGCGCGGGAGAGCTGCTCGACCAGGGCGCCGAGCCCGGGCGCGTCGATGCCGTCGTCGTTCGAGACCAGGATCCTCACCGATTCGCTCCGCCACCGGTCTGTAACCGACCCCGGCTAAGATACCGAGATGAGCGAATCGCCGCAGTCACCGTGGGTCGAGCCGACCCCCGGGTTCGCCCCGCGCCACGTCGACGGGATCCGGCCGGTCAACCGGTACATCAACCGCGAGCTGTCGTGGCTCCGGTTCGACGGGCGGGTGCTCGAGGAGGCGATGGATCCGTCGAACCCGCTGCTCGAGCGGCTGCGGTTCCTGACGATCTTCCACACGAACCTCGACGAATTCTTCATGATCCGGGTCGCTGGCATCAAGCAGCAGATCGCGGCTGGGATCGAGGTGTCGTCGATCGACGGGTTCACCCCGCGGACCCAGCTCCTCCGGCTGAACGAGGCGGTGGAGCCGCTGCTGGTGGCGGCCGAGCGGTGCCTGACCACCGAGCTCGTGCCGGCGTTGGCGAACCACGGGGTCGAGATCGTCGACTGGGCGGCGCTGACCGCGGCGGAGCGCGCGTGGGCCGGAGAGTACTTCGCCCACAAGGTGTTCCCGATGTTGACCCCACTGGCGATCGGGCCGACCCACCCGTTCCCGTTCATCTCGAACCTGTCGCTGAACCTCGGGCTGATGGTCCGCGCGCCGGACGGCGAGGAGCGGCTGGCGCGGGTCAAGCTGCCCCTCGCGAACCTCCCGCGGCTGGTCCCGATCGGCGCTCCGACCCCCACCCGCCCGCCGGTGCGGCTGGTGTTCGTCGAGCAGCTCGTGGCGGCGCACCTCCCGGTCCTGTTCGCCGGGATGGACGTGTCGCGCCCGTGGGCGTTCCGGGTGACCCGCGCGGCAGACCTCGAGATCCGAGAGGACGAAGCCGATGATCTGATGGCGACCCTCCAGCAGGAGCTCCGTCGGCGCCGGTTCGGCCAGGCGGTCCGCCTCGAGGTCGAGCGCGGTACGCCGGACGGGATCCAGGAGGATCTGCGGCACGGGCTGGGGCTCGCCGCCGAGGACGTGGTCCAGGTCGACGGCCCGATGGCCGTGTCCGGCCTGACCGCGCCGCTGGCGTTCGATCTGCCGGACCTGAAGTTCCGCCCCACCGTCCCGCGACGGCCGTCCGGGCTCGAGCCCGACGCGGACCTGTTCGCGTTGATCCGCCAGCGCGACTGGCTGCTCCACCACCCGTTCGACAGCTTCGCGCCGGTGGTCGAGTTCGTGCGGAACGCCGCCCGCGACCCTGCGGTCGTCGCGATCAAGCAGCTGCTGTACCGGACGAGCGGCGACTCGCCGGTGATCCGCGCGCTCGAGCAGGCGGTCGAGAACGGCAAGCAGGTCGCGGCGGTGGTCGAGCTCAAGGCGCGGTTCGACGAGGAGAACAACATCGTGTGGGCCCGGCGGCTCGAGGAGGCCGGCGTCCACGTGATCTACGGCGTGCCCGGGCTCAAGACCCACGCGAAGCTGGCGCTGGTCGTCCGGCGGGAGGGCGAGGACCTCGTCCGCTACGCCCACATCGGCACCGGCAACTACAACCCGAACACCGCCCGGCTGTACACCGACCTCGGATTGTTCACCGCGAACCCCGAGATCACCGCCGACGTCGCCGACCTGTTCAACCAGATCACCGGGTTCGCCCGCCCGAACGGGTTCCGGCGGCTGCTGGTCGCGCCGTCCCGGCTCAAGCAGTCCCTGCTGGAGCTGATCGCGTTCGAGGCGGAGCAAGCGCGAGGCGATCGGCCGGCGCGGATCGTCGCGAAGATGAACGGGCTGACCGATCTGCAGACGATCGACGCGCTGTACGACGCGAGTCGGGCCGGGGTCCAGATCGACCTGTTGGTCCGCGGGATTTGCTGCCTGGTCCCTGGAGTCCCCGGGATGTCGGACAAGATCCGCGTCCGGTCGGTGGTCGGTCGGTTCCTCGAGCACGAGCGCGTGTACACGTTTCACCACGGCGGCGATCCGCAGGTGTACGTCGGGAGCGCCGACTGGATGGAGCGGAACCTCGAGCGGCGGGTCGAGGTGTTGACCCCGATCCTCGATCGATCGCACGCGTCCTGGCTCCGCGACGTGCTGCTCGAGCGGTACCTGACCGACCGGGCGCGGACCCGGGAGATGCAGCCCGACGGGACCTACGTCCGGCTGCGGACCGGACCGGACGACCCCGACGCCCAGGAACAGTTCCTCGCGGATCGCTCGTGAACCCCGTCCCGCGGGGGCTCCGCCGCTGGTTGCGGGGCCCGGTGCTCGTGTACTACCACCCGGCGTACCGGGTGCCGCTCGCGGCCTCGGTCGGCGCCCCGTCGAGCCCTCGCCGCGCCGACGACGCGCTGACCTGGGCGATGGCGCTCGGGGTGGTGGCCCCGGAGGACGTGTCCGTCGCGCCCGAGATCTCGTGGGACGACGCGGCGCTGGTCCACGGCGAGCAGTACCTCGCCGACCTCGACCAGCCCGAGGCCGTGGCCCGGATCCTCGGCGCGGACATCGCCCGGATCCCGGTCCGGGAGATCCTCGAGACCTGGCGCCGCGCGGTGGGGGCGACCGTCGCGGCGGCGCGGCGGGTGCTGCGGCGGCCCGGGCGCGCGGTCAACCTGTTCGGCGGGTTCCACCACGCCGAGCGCGACAAGGGCGGCGGGTTCTGCGCGCTGAACGACGTGGCGATCGCCGTCGCCTGCCTCCGACGCGACGGGGTGCGCGGTCGGATCGGGATCGTCGACCTCGACGCCCACCCGCCGGACGGGGTGGTCCAGATCCTGGGCGACGACCCGGGGATCGTGATCCGTTCGCTGTCGACCGCGTCGGCGTGGACCGTGCCGACGCCGTCCGCCGCCGACGTGGTCGACGCGCGGGTCCCCGCGGGCACCACCGACGACGCGTACCTCGCGGCCGTCGACGCGCTGCTGGTCGGGCTCCCGCCGGTGGAGATCGCGCTGTACCTCGCCGGGGCGGATCCGCTGGTCGGCGACAAGCTCGGCGGCCTGGCGGTGTCCGAGGCGGGGCTCCGGGCGCGCGATCGGCGGGTGTTCGAGGTCCTCGGCCGGACGCCGACGGTGGTGGTCCCGGCCGGCGGCTACGCCGACGCGAGCTGGCGGGTCCTCGCCGGCACGATCGCCGAGACCGCCGGCGACCGGACCGCGGTGGCGCCGGGGTTCGATCCGGTCCACCACCGGACCCGCCGGGTGATGCGGACGCTCGATCCTCGCGATCTCGGCGGTGACGACGAGGTCCTGGTCACCGAGGAGGAGCTGCTGGGCGGGCTCGGCGCCGCGCCCCGGTCCGGCGAGCCGCGGTTCCTCGGGTACTACACCCGGCACGGGCTCGAGCACGCGCTCACCGCGTACGGATACCTGTCGACGCTCCGCCGGCTCGGGTTCGCCGATCTGGCGATCGAGCTCCAGGTCGGGACCGCCGGGGCCGCGGACCGGATGCGGATCACCGCCGACGTGGCGGGCGCGCGCGAGGTCCTGGTCGACCTCGCCGCGTCGATCCGGCCGATCGATCGGCACCGGACGCTGTTCGTCGAGTGGCTCGAGCTGCGAGACCCCCGGGCGCCGTTCGCGACCCACCGCCCTCGCCTCCCGGGCCAGCAGCGGCCGGGCCTCGGGCTCGCCGAGGAGACGATCCAGATCCTGGTCCGGGCGGCCGAGCGCCTCGGGCTCGACGGGGTGTCGTTCGTCCCGTCGCACTGGCACGTGGCGTGGATGGCGCGCGACCGGTTCGTCGCGGCGGATCCGGTGGAGCGCGGCCGGCTCCGGGCGATGTCGCGGGCGGTGGCGGGGATGCCGCTGGTCGAGGCGACGGCGCTGCTCGCCGGTCCGGGGC
>JBEBJW010000275.1:0-7617 GCA_040079715.1 Myxococcota bacterium
AGGTGGCGCCGAACGGGGTGGTCGGGGTGCTCACCGACGCCGGGGTCACGGTGATCGGCCCGTCCGGCACCCGCACGCTCCCGATGCCGGGCGCGACGGCGTTCGCGTTCGGCCCGAACGGCGCGAGCGTCGGGATCGGGACCGCCGCGGGCACGTTCACCGCGATCGAGGTCGCGACGGGTGCCGCGTGGGGCTCGGTCCAGCTCCCGGCCGGGATCACCGGCGTCGGGTGGACCGCGCTCGGGGCGTGGATCGTCGGCGCCGACCGGATGCTGTACCGGGTGAACGGCGAGGGCGCGAAGGTCGAGGCCGCGATCACCGGCGCAGACACGCCGATCGCCTCGGTCGCCTGCTCCGGCAACGGGCTGATCGTCGCCGCCCGGACGACCGATCGGGTCGAGCTGTACGAACTCCACGCCAACAAGCCGATCGGCGAGTTCCTGCTCCGCCGCTCGATCGGCGCGATCGCGTTCGGCCCGGCGCTGACCCTGGCGATCGGGCTCGACGACGCCGACGGCAACGTGGTCGAACTCGGGACCGGCGCCTCGTTCCGGACCGAGCCGCACCCCGGGCGCGGCCGCAACACCTGGCGGCTCGAGAACAAGGTCGACCTCGGGGCGGTCCGGGGCGCGATCGCGCTCCATCAGGCCGGCGGCAAGCCGATCGCCCGATACGTCCCGCCGCAGGAGGACAGCGGGAACAGCGGGTGCCTGGGCGGCTGTCTCGGGGTGATCGGCCTCGTGCTCGTGCTGACCGTGTTCTGCGCCGGGCTGCTGCTGGTCACGTACCTGTTGCGGTCGTGGGGGGTGTGGGTCCCGTTTCAGTGACGGACCGGGAACCCCGCCGACGGCAGGCCACCACCGCCGCGATCCATCCGACCACCAGCCCAGCCTGGGACCCGGCGCCGGAGCTGCACGAGCACTCGCCCTTCGGGTCGTCCACCGCCGACGACTGGAGCGGATCCGACCCGCAGTCGCCGATCCGATCCGGGTCGGAGTCGTCACAGTCGCCGAACGAGGCCACCCACCCGTCCGGCGGGCAGGTCGCGTCGATCGTCACGGCCGGGTCGCCGACACCGTCACCGTCGCCGTCCTGGTACCAGGTCTGGGACGCGTCGCGGTCGTCGACCAGGCCGTTGCAGTCCTCGTCGCGACCGTCGCAGGTCTCGACCGTGCCGGGATGGACCTGGGCGTCGGCGTCGTCGCAGTCGGACGCGTCGTTCGTGTACCCGAGGCCGGCCCCCTCGACGCAGTCGCGGGTCGGGGGCGCGGTGCCGTCGCCGTAGCTGTCCCCGTCGAGGTCGGGGTACCACGACGAGACCTGGCTGTCGTCGCCATCGGCGCCGTTGCAGTCCTGATCGATCCCGTCGCCGCACGCGTCCGGCGCGTTCGGGTACACGGCCTCGTCGTTGTCCTCGCAGTCCCCGCCGGAGGTGACCGACCCCGCGGGCGGCGTGTCGGCGCAGATCTCGTACGATTCGCCGCCGAACCCGTCGCCGTCCCGGTCGTAGAAGTAGCTCGACACGTCGACGGCGCCCCGATCGTCGTCGCCGTCGCAGTTCTGGTCGCCGGCGGCGCAGGTCTCGTCGGCGAACGCGTTCACCGCCGGGTCGGCGTCGTCGCAGTCGCCGTCGACGTCCGGCCCGAGCGCGTTCTCGGACGCCCACCCGCCCCCGCAGGCCGGTGGATCGGTCGGCTCGAAGCACTGGGTGGCGACCGGGGATCCGGCCCCCTGGCCGTCCGCGTCACAGTCGGCCCAGAACGTGTCGAGGTCGATCGGATCCTCGTCGATCACCGCGTCGCAGTCGTTGTCGCCGTGGTCGCAGACCTCGTCGTTGCCGGGGAAGTTCGCGCCGTCCGCGTCGTCGCAGTCGTGGAGGAACACCGCGCCGTCGCCGTCGTGGTCGGTGTGGTAGTACGGATCGGCGTCCGGGCCGCCGAACGCGCCGATGTCCGACCGGCTGCCGTCCGGATCGTCGAACGACGGGTCGCCGGCGTCGAGCAGCGGGCTGACGACCGGGTGCGGCCACAGCTGGTCGTTGCCGCAGTCGTCGTCGCGGGTCCACAGGGTGAGGTCCGGGTCGCCGTCGCCGACGTGGTTCGTCGCGTCGAGCGCGACCACCGCGTCGACGGTGTTCTGGTCGAACCAGTTGTAGGTCAGGGTGGCCGGGAAGTCGATGTCGATCCCGGTCTCGCCGCCGAGCACCAGGTTGTTGGTGAACTGGAGGGTGGGCGAGAGGCTCTGCACCCCGAACAGGGTCGACGCCTCGACGCCGAGGAAGTCGTTGTTCACGACGTACCAGTTGCCACCGTTCAGGTACAGCGCCCCGCCCTCGGCCGCGTCGGCGCCGGACTGGTCGAACACCGAGGTCCGGATCTCGACCACGTCGGCGCTCGAGAACACCGCCGACCCGAACCCGCCGGTGTTGTGGCAGAACGCGCTGCCGATCACGGTCAGGGTGGAGTCCCCGGTGAAGATCGCGCCGCCGAACGCGCCGTCGGTGTGGTCGAACGTGCACCGGGTGCAGGTCACCGCCACGTTCTGGGTGTAGATCGCCCCGCCGTTGCTCCGCGACTCGATCGACGAGAACACCACGTCGGTGAACGTCAGCGACGCGCCGAGCACCGAGTCGACCCACACGGCGCCGCCCTGGAACGCGAGCGGGCGGCCGGAGGTGCCGAGGAACGTCGACGACTCGACGGTGATCTCCGCCGGATCCTGGGCCAGGATCGCGCCGCCGTCCGTGTCGTCCGACTTGCCGGTCTCGAACGTGCAGCTCCGGATGGTGAGCGTCGCGTCGCCCGCGGTCGCGAGGATCGCCCGCGTGTTGCCGGTCCCCTCGAACGACAGCCCCTCGAACGTGACCTCGACCCCGGCCTCGACCGTGGCGATGTCCGAGGCGCCCGACCGGATCGTCGCGCCCGGATCCCCGACGATCTGGAGGTTCCGATCGACGGTGAACGACTCGGTGGTGGTGCCGGCGAGGGTCAGCGTGTCGTCGTCCTGCGCCTCGCCGATCGCCTCGCCGATCGAGCCGTACGCGAGCCCGGTCCGGCTGTTGGTCACGGTCTGGGCCGCGGCCGCGGTGGACAGCGACAGGCCGAGCGAGACCGCGAGCGCGACCCGCACCCCGTCGAACGGACCCACCCGGGCGCGGCCGTACGGGGACCGGGGCGACGGCGCGCGGGCAGGCAGCGTCGGGGACGACAGCGAGGACACGTGCTCTCCTCCGAGCGGCCAGTGTAGATCCGAACCCCTCGATCGGTGTAGTCCGACCGGAGGATCGCGTCCCACCGACGACCTCGCGCGGTCGACCCGGTCCGGCGACCCGAGACGGACCGACCACTCAGCCGCCGGCGCGGGCCCGGAGCGCGTCCGCGATCGCGACCTGCCCGGCGTGACGGGCCCACCCCGCGGGGTCGCTGTCGTAGATCCGGTCGCGGAGGTCGAGCGCAGCGCCCCGATCGACCAGCAGCCGCACCACCGCCTCGTGCCCGTGGAGCGCCGCGTGGTGGAGCGGGGTCGCGTGCGGGTGCGCGCCCGGTGGATTGTACCGGTTCGGATCCTCGCCCGCGTCGAGCAGGAGGCGGACGACGTCGACCCGACCGAGCTGCGCCGCCAGGGCCAGCGCCAGGTGCCGCGCCGCGGGGTCCGCGTCCGGGAGCAGGACCTGCGCGAGGTCGAGCCGACCGAGGCCCGCGGCGGTCGGCAGATCGCGGACCTCGGCCCCGAGCCGGACCAGCGCCTCGGCCGCGTCGGTCATCCCGAACGTCAGGGCGGTGCGCAGCGGAGGGTGGAGCGACCCGTCGAGCGCGGCGCCGAACGCAGCCAGCGCCTCGAGCAACGGCACCTGGAGCCCGGCTTCGGCGGGGTGGCTGCTCGACACCAGCAGGCTCACCGTGGTCCACCGGCTGCCGTACAGGTCCGCCTCGGCGTCCGGCTCCGCGCCGGCCCGCAGGAGCGCCGTCAGGATCGCCACCGCGTTCGGCGGGGTCCGCTGGCGGTGGTCCTCGACCCCGTTCGCCGCGACGTAGTGCAGCAGGGTCGCCCGATGGACCGGGGGATCGAAGCAGCAGCCGCGGGTCGAGCGGGCGCGCGGGAGGTCGGGGTCGGACGCGAGCAGCGCCTCCAACCCCGGGAGATCGCCGTCGATCACCGCGTCGACCGCGCCCTCGAACCGGGCGGTGGCCGATCCGGGCTCGGTGACGTCGGCGACCCAGGCCGACAGCGCCGCCCAGTCGAGGAACGCGTGGGCCCGCGCCACGGCGAGGCGGGCGTCGTCGAGCCCGATCCCGGGCGGCACGTCCGCCGCGGTGGTCGCGCGGGGGAGCCATGGGACGTCCATCCGGCGGAACTGCGGGTGGAGCTGGCGGAACAGCCCGTTCGCGACGGGGTCGTCCGCCTGGAGTCGGTCGAGGAGGACGGCGGCCAGCTGCTCGTAGTCGGCGAGCGGGGCGAACGTCGGGAGGAGTGCCTGGTCCATCGGTTCGGCGTATCCCCTGCGCCGCGACGCCGACCGAGGACCACGACCGACGCCGAATCCAGCCCCGAGCGGTCGCCACTCGGCGTCGGTGCAGTGGAATCCAGCCCCCAGCGGTCGAGCGGGATCACGGGCGGGCGACGCCCCCCGGGCCGAGGTTCGCGATCGTCGCCGGACCGATCCCCGCGACCCGCGACAGGTCGGCGCAGGTCGCGAACGGACCGCCGCGGTCCCGCTCGGCGACGATCGCCTCCGCCCGGGCCGGGAACACGCCGGGAAGCCGCTGGAGCTCGATCGGCGACGCGCGGTTCACGTCGATCACCGAGCCGTCGACGAGGCCGGCGCCGGTCCGGTCGCCCGCGACGTGGCCGCAGAACACCAGATCGCGGATCACCGCGACGGTGGCGAGGCCGATCCCCGGCACGGACAGCAGGTCGTCGACCGTGCTGCACGGCCCGTGCTCGCTCCGCCACGCGACCACCGCCGCGGCCTTGGCCGGGCCGAGGGTGGGGAGCGCGTCGAGGACGTCTGCCCCGGCGTGGTTCAGGTCGATCCGGTCGCCGCCGAGCGCGGCCACCGCCACCCACGCGATCACAGCGGCTTCACGAACAGGCCGTGGGCCGTGTAGTCGTACGAGCCTGCCCACCACCGGCCCGCGGCGTACGCGACCTCGTTGTGGAACCCGATCGCGCCCTCGTCGCCGCCGAGCTTGGCCGTGGTCCACGCGCCGCCGGCCCGGCTCGCGAGCCACAGGTCGTTGTCGTACGCGTCGTCGTACACGATCCTCGGCTCGCCGCCGTCGGCGTACACCGCGCCGTCCGCCCCGCGCAGCTCGCCGAGGTCGATCCGCTCGATCGCCCACGGGCCGTCGCCCTCCCGGGACGCGAACTTCAGGTCCTGCTCGCCCACGTCCTGGTACGCGATCCACACCGCGTCGCCGTCGGTCCACACCGACGGCCACGCGCCCACGTCACCCGCGTCGTCGACGATCTCGTCGGTGAATGCGCCGCCGGTCCCGTGCAGCAGGTGGAGCGAGGTCTCGGCCGCGTCGTACACCGCGAGCCACTCGTCGGACCCATGGATCACGAGCGCGGTATTCGCGACGCCGGCCGGGGTGGTGGTGACGACGCCGTACGGATCGACCGCGTCGATCGGCTTGCTGACGTACACCTGGGTGGTCGACCAGGCGGCGCCGTCGTATCGGCTGACCCGGACCGCCGCCGCGCCCTGGTCGACGTGGGCCACGACCGGTAGACCGGCCGCGTCGAGCGCGAGGCTCGCCCAGTGCCCGACGCCTGGGGCGCCGCTGCCGCCGTCGACCGTGGCCGGGGCGTCCCAGGTGTTCGGACCGGCGCGGTGGGCGATCTTCAGCCCGCCCTTCGACGGCTCCTGGTACGCGATCCACACCGTGCCGTCCGGGGCGGTCTTCTGGGAGCTGTACCGGCCCACGTCGGCGAGATCGAGCCCGGCGTCGTTCGGGTATCCGTCGACCCGCTCGTGGAGCCAGGCGACGGTCCCGTCTTCGTTCGGGGCGCCGACCGCGTACCCGAGCGCGCCGCGATCCTCGTCGTAGTACGACATCGTCAGGCGGAGGCCGTCCGGGGCGGCGTCGAACGACAGCCACCGCCCGAGGTGGGCCGGCGGGTCCTCGAACTCCTCCACCTGCGCCTTCGGGAACGCGTACTCCTGGGCGTTGCAGGTGCAGCCCCCCGCGTAGGTCGCCACCCCCACGAGGGTCAGCCCGGCCAAGGTCCGCATCACGCCTCCGACATCGACGGGTCAGGATGCCACGCCGGACGGTCCGAGTCAACGCCGGCCAGACCACACGGGATCGCGGCGCCGACGGGCTCGGGAGCGAATGCGGGCCCGCGGTCAGCCGGCCTGCCACCGGGGCACCGCGATCGACCACCGGCCGTCCCACCCGAGCGCGACCGCCGCCCCGTTCGGGATCGTCTGCGACCGCCACCCCGCCAGGGGAACGCCGAGGATCGCGGAGGTCACGGTGGCGATCACCACCTGGTGGGTCACGACAGCCACCCGCTCGCCGGGGCGGTGCGACGCGAGGATCCCCGCCAGGGCGGACAGCGCGCGGTCCCGGACCTCGGCGAACGTCTCCCCGCCGCCCGGGAGCCGGACGTGGGTCGGGTCGTCGACGAACGCCCGGAAGAACGCGGGGTGGAGCGCGATCGCCTCGGTCCCCTCGAGGCCCTCGAGCGCGCCGTGGCCGAGCTCGCGCAGGCCGTCGACCACCGCAGGCTCCGGCGGCGCGAGCGCGCGGGCGGTGTCGAGCGCGCGGACGAGCGGCGAGGCGTACACCGCGTCGAACCGGCCCCCGGCGGCCCGCCCCAGCGCGACGGCCTCGGCCCGACCGACCTCGTCGAGCGGCAGATCGGTCGCGCCGAGGAACCTCCGCTCGAGGTTCCACGCGGTCCGCCCGTGTCGGACCAGCACCACCATCAGATTCGGACGGTCGGACGGTCGTTCCCACGGGAGCGGATCGCGGCTCGGGTCCATGTGAAACCTTTGACGAAGGCGCGGGGGCGCGCTCGGGTAATCTAGGCCCTCTCCAGCCGGCGAGCCCCACCGATGTCGTCGCACGACGAGCGCAGTCGAAAGCGTCCCGGACAGGGGCGGCCGATCGACGACGCCCCGTCGCTGCCCCCGTGGAGCCGCCGCGAGGAGGCCGACGAGGACGCGCCGACCCAGGCGATGCCGCCGGGCTGGCGGGAGGAGCGGCCGGACCTCCCGCTGGATCCTCGCGACCTCGCGCGGAAGCTGGCGGACGACGCGAAGCGCCGGCTGGCCGCCGCCGCGACCCGCCCGGACGGAGCCCCGGCGGCCAGTGGGTCCACTTCAGGGTCCACTTCCGGGCCCACCACCGTGCCCACTTCCGGGCCCACTTCCGGGCCCACGCCCGTGCAGTCCGCCGGGACGGGCGCGCCCGGCGGTGCCGACCCAGGTACCGCGGGGAACCCCGGCGACACCGACCCGAGCTCGCTCCCGAGAGGCCCGCGGGCCGTCCCGCAGCGAGAGCCGCAGCAACCGAAGGAGGAATCGTCGATGGCGGAGGATCCGCGCGAGCTGGCGCGACGGCTGGCGGAAGAGGCGCAGCGACGGCTGCGCGAGGTGCCGCCGCC
>JBEBJW010000276.1:0-7590 GCA_040079715.1 Myxococcota bacterium
CCGCGGGACGTCGAGATCCTGGCGTTCCTCGCCGAGCGGGCCGGGCGCGGGTCGTCGCGCGGGAGGAGCTGCTGCGGTCGGTGTGGGGGTTCCAGCGGCTCGATCGGGTCGAGACCCGGTGCGTCGACATGCACCTGTCGAAGCTCCGGCGGAAGATCGCGGCGGTGACGCCGGTCGACGTGATCGAGACCGTCCGGGGCGCCGGGTACCGCGTGTCGGTCCCGGGATGAACCGGTCCCACCGGGGGATCCTCGCGGCGGGGTGGCTGCTGGCCGTGGTGGTCGGGATCGGGGTCGCGTGGCTCGTGTCGCACGCCCTCGCCGGCGCGTCCGCCGCGGAGGCCGACCGGCACCGGGCGGTGGCCGAGCGGCTGTTCGACGAGCTCGAGGGCGAGCTGTCGGCGATCGTCGCCCGGGAGGAGGCCCGGTCGTTCCTCGCGTACCGGTTCTACTACGTCCCGCAGGACAACGCCGGCGGCGCGGGCCTCGTGCTGTCGGAGCTGTCGAAGCCGCCGGACGACCCGACGATCCTCGGGTGGTTCCAGCTCGATCCCGGCAACGTGGTGAGCACGCCGCGCCTGCCGCGATCCACCGAGCTGTCGCTCGCCCGCGGGACGGGGTGGAGCCCGGACCCGGACGCGTACGCGGTCGCGGAGGAGCTGCAGGCGGTGGTCGGCGACGCGAGCTGGTCGACCCCGGTCCGCCCGCCGGACAAGCTGGTGGACCTCGTCCCGGACGACACCCTGGCGGTGACCCAGGCCCCGTCGCCCGTGCCGAACCTGCTGCTGAACCGCGGCTCGGCGAAGCGGGCCGATCGGAAGGTCCAGACGGTGGCGACGAAGGGGGTGAACCTGTCGTCGTACAACCCCGAGACGGACGAGCCGATCGACCGGCTGGTGGGCCAGGACGCGAACGCCGGCCCGGACGTGAACGTCGAGCTGACGCCGTTCTCGGGGTCCCGCCGCGGGGATCGGCTGGTGCTGCAGCGGCAGGTCCGCGGGGCGGGGTTCGACGGGCGCCAGGGCGTGGTCCTGAAGATCCCCGAGCTCGAGCAGCGCCTCGCCGCCACGGTGATCGCCGGCAGCGATCTGCAGGACCACCTGTCGCTCGCGTGGGACGGCGCCCCGCTCGACGATCGCGGGTACCGGTACGTCCACCGGTTCGGCGAGCCGTTCTCGTCCCTGTCGGTCGCCGCGACCCTCGACCGGGTGCCGGCCCTGGTCGGGCGGGAGGCGTTGACGGTCCGGCTGCTGGCGGCGGCGCTGCTGGTCGCGATCGGCGGCGGCGGGTTCGGGCTGTACCGGGCGGTCGCGTCGCAGCTCGCGTACGCCCGCCGGCGGAGCGAGTTCGTCGCGGCGGTGTCGCACGAGCTCAAGACGCCGCTCACCACGATCCGGATGTACGCGGAGATGCTCCGGGACGGGATGGTCCCGACCGCCGACCGGCAGCGGGCGTACCACCACACGATCACGATGGAGGCGGATCGGCTCGGGCGGCTGATCGCGAACGTGCTGGAGCTCGCGCGGCTCGAGCGCGGACGGGCGCGGCCGGAGCTGGTGGTCGGCCAGCTCGGCCCGATCCTCGACGAGGCGGTCGAGATCGTCCGGCCCCACGCGACCGCCGCCGGGTTCACCGTGACCGTGGTCGCGGGATCGGACCTGCCGCCGGTGCGGGTCGACCGCGACGCGGTGATCCAGATCGTGGTCAACCTGATCGACAACGCGGTCAAGTTCGCCGCCGGCGCGGACCGCCGGATCGACCTGACCCTCGTGGCCGAGCACGGGCGGGTGGTGCTGCGGGTCCGCGACCACGGTCCCGGGGTCCCGCGGAGCCACCTCCGGCGCGTGTTCGAGCCGTTCTGGCGCGGCGAGCGCGAGCTGACCCGCCGGACGCGCGGCACCGGGATCGGGCTCGCGCTGGTCCAGGGGCTCGCGACGCGGATGGGGGGCCGGGTGTGGGCCCGGAACCACCCGGAGGGCGGGTTCGAGGTCGCGGTCGCGCTGTGACGCCGTCCGCGGGGTCCGTACCGGTGCGGTCAGCCCCGATCCGACGGGCGGGGCGTGACGGGCACGGGACCTCAGGCCCGGTAGATCTCGATCCGCTCGAGCTTCACCCGGCTGTTCCCCATCCGGGCGATCTTGCCGACCAGGTCGAGGCCGGTGGTGACCTTGCCGAACACCGCGTGCTTGCCGTCGAGGTGCGGGGTGGGGACCTCGGTGATGAAGAACTGCGAGCCGTTCGTGTTCGGACCGGCGTTCGCCATCGACAGCATCCCCGGCGCGTTGTGCCGGTACTTCGCGACGATCTCGTCCTTGAACTTGTACCCGGGGCCGCCGCGCCCGTCGCCCTGCGGGCAGCCGCCCTGGATCATGAAGTCCGGGATCACCCGGTGGAACACCGTGCCGGTGTACAGCGGGTCGCGGGTGGTGCGGCCGTCCGGGCGGCGCCACTCGACCTTGCCGGTCGCCAGCGCGACGAAGTTCGCCACGGTCCGCGGCACGTCCTGCTCGTACAGCTCGGCCTCGATGTTCCCGGCGGAGGTGACGAACCGAGCCATCAACTTGCCGGAACCCGGCACATCGACCGGCGGCGCCGGCGTGTCCAACGACATGGGAGATCCTTTCGTGGTGAGTGGTCGCGCACAGGATAACCACACCGTCGACGCATGGCCGACCAACTCCCCAGGCACCTGCTGTTCGTGTGCAGCGGCAACCTGTGCCGATCTCCGATGGCCGCGGCGATCGCGCGCCACGTGGCGATGGAGCTGGCGCTGGAGGTCGAGGTGGCGTCGGCGGGCACCCTCGGCATCGTCGGGCGGCCGGCCGAGCGACGGGCGGCCGCGGTGTGCCGCGAGATCGGCCTCGATCTGGCGGACCACGTGAGCCAGGCGCTGACCCCCGAATGGATCCGGTGGGCGGACCGGATCTACGTGATGGAGCCCGCCCACGCGACCCGGGTCCGCGAGCTCGTGCCCGAGGTCGGCGAGATCGTGGTCCAGCTCGGGCCGCTCGCGGGCGAGGTCGAGATCCACGACCCCACGGGGAGCTGGTTCGTCTGGCCGTTCCGGCGGACCCGCGACGCGCTCCGGCGCGCGATCGTCAAGGCGCTGAGCGCCGAGCAGCACCGCCGCTGACCGAGCGCCGACCGCGCTCCCGTGTGATCAATCGGCGCGGACCAGCTCCAGCAGCGCGTTCAACAAGGTGTCGACCGGGGCCGGCTTCGGGATCTGCCGCTCGACCCGGTCGCCGAACAGCTCGTGCAGCACCGAGTCGGTGCACGCGGTGTGCGACACCACGATCGGGACCCGCGGCAGGCGCTCGATCTCCTCCAGCAGCACCAGCCCGCCGAGGTGGTCGACGTGCTCCTGGTACCGGCGCGCGCGGGGGCCGAGCACCCGGTGCGGATGGTCGCCGAGCGGGACGAACAGGTCCATCACCACGATCCGGATCGGCCGCGACTGCAGCACCGCCACCGCCTCCTCGACCGACGCGGTGACGATCACCTCGACCTCCAGCGCGTCGCGGAGGATCTGGGCGGTCAGCTCCACGTTGTCCGGCTCGTCGTCGACGAACAGGATCGCGGTCGGCTTCGGGGTGGCGCCCGGCGGGGTCGCCCCCGACGACGGCGCGGTCGGTTCGGTCATCGCCAGTCCATCCGGTCGAAGTCCCAGGTCCGCTCGATCCGCGCGTCGGCCGCGAGCTCGACCTCGAACGTGTGGCGTCGGCCGTCCTTCGCCACGATCGACACCGTATGTCCACCCGGGGCCGCCTCCAACACGAACGGCGCCATCGACACGAACCGGCCGTCCAGGTACACCTCGGCCTCCTGGCGGGCGTCGATCACCAGGGTGCCCGTGGCGCCGGTGGCCGAGCCGGCCTCGACGCTGGGCTCGACCCCGGCCTGAACACCGGGCTCGACCTCGACCCGCGCCGAAGAGCCTGGCTCGCGGACCTGGATCGAGGTCGCCGCAGGACCCCCCGGCTCCGCGAGGGACTCCGGCCCGGCGCCGTCGCCGATCGGAGCGGTGGAGGCCAGCCCCGGGCGGTCGCCGAGCGGGATCGGACCCGGGGCGACCGTGTCGGGCGGGGGCGCGCGCTCTCCGCGCGGCGCCTCCCCGGGGGCCCCGTCGCCGTTCGGCCCGGCCGGCTCGTCCACCGGCACCGACCGATCGCGGATCGCAGCGGCGGAAGCGGGGACCGCCCGGACGATCTCGGCCGCCGCGCCGCCAGGCCCCCCGGCGGGGCGCGCGCGGGGGACGTTCGACAGCCCGGCCACCAGCACCGCGGCGAGGCCCCCGAGCGACAGCACCACCCCGGCGACGAACGTGGCGACCCCCGCCCAGGTCCACACCGCCGACTCGGCGACCGGGGAGGCCGGCGTCGCGTCCGGGCTCGCCGGGGCGCGCGACCGGGGCGACAGGCGGGCCCCGCGGTCGAGGGCGTCGAGCCGCTCCCAGAACTTGACCACCTCGTCGCGCGCGGTGATCGGATCCGGCAGCAACGCCGACAGCGCGCGCCCGAACGCCGCGGCCGTCTCGAACCGCGCGGCCGGATCCCGCTGGAGCGCGCGGACCAGGACCCCGATCAGCGGCCCGTAGGTCGGCCCGTCGAGGGTGGCGGCCATCCGCGCGGCGTGATCGTCGCGGAGGAGCCGTCGCATCTCGTCCTTCGGCTGGTCGACGAACATCGGCCGGAGCGAGGCGAGCTCGTACAGCACCACCCCGAGCCCGAACACGTCCGCGGTGGGCCCCACGTCCGCCCCGACCGCCTGCTCGGGCGCCATGTAGCCCCAGGTGCCCTTGACCGAGCCCTTGCGCTCCTCGCGCAGCCGGCCCTTCGAGATCCCGAAGTCGAGGACCTTCACGATCCCCTGCGGGTTGAGGATCAGGTTGGACGGCTTGATGTCGCGGTGGACGAGGTGGAGCGGGCGGCCGCGCTCGTCGCGGGCGGTGTGGGCGTAGTGCAGCCCGTCGCACGCCTGGCGGCCGATCTCGGCGATCGCGCCCAGCGGGATCGGGGTCTTGATCCGCTCCGACAGCGAGATCACCTTCCGGAGGGTCAGCCCCTCGACGTACTCCATCACGAGGAAGTAGGTCTCGCCCCCGTCGCTCTCGGGGACCGCGTCGAAGTCCTGGATCTGGACGAGGTTCTGGTGCTGCATCGACGCGCCGAGGCGCGCCTCGTTGATGAACAGCTCCTTGAACGTCTCGGACGACGCGTGCTCGGGCAGGATCAGCTTGACCGCGACCCGCGGAGACACGCCGGCCAGGCTCTCCCGCCGCGCCTCGTACACGAGGGCCATCCCTCCCTTCGACAGCGGTCGGACCAGCCGGTACCGGCCGAGTCGTTGACCACCCGTGCGGGGGGCGGCGGTGGCGAACGGCGACTCCACCGCCGGAGCTTAACACCCGTCGCGGGACCTACCGGAGCCGCTCCGCTCCGGCGACGATCGCCTCGACCACCGACGGATCCGCGAGGGTCGAGATGTCGCCGAGCTGCTCGGGCATCCCCTCCGCCACCTTCCGCAGGATCCGGCGCATCACCTTGCCCGACCGGGTCTTCGGGAGCCCAGGGACGAACTGGAACACGTCGACCTTCGCGTGGGCGCCGATCGCGGTCCGGCAGATCCCGTTCAGCTTGCCCGGGAGATCGGGGGTCGGGCTGCGGCCGGGTTGGAGCACGACGTACGCCCACACGCCCTGGCCCTTCAGATCGTGCGGGTACCCGACGACCCCGGCCTCGGCGACCTCGTCTGCGCTGACCAGCGCCGACTCGAACTCGGCGGTGCCCATCCGGTGGCCGGAGACGTTGATCACGTCGTCGACCCGGCCGGTGATCCAGTAGTACCCGTCCGCGTCGCGGCGGGCGCCGTCCCCGGTGAAGTAGTAGCCCTTGTAGGTCGAGAAGTAGGTGGAGACGTACCGCGGGTGGTCGCCGTACACCGTCCGCGCCTGGCCCGGCCACGGGTGCGTCAGGCACAGCTTGCCCTCGCCGGGACCGATCAGCACCCGGTCTTCCGCGTCGAGGATCACCGGCAGCACGCCCGGGAGCGGCAGGGTGGCGGAGCCGGGCTTGGTGGGCGTGACCGGCGCGATCGGGGTGATCAGGTGACCTCCGGTCTCGGTCTGCCACCAGGTGTCGACCACGGTGCACCGTCCCTCGCCGACCACGTCGTGGTACCACCGCCAGGCCTCGGGGTTGATCGGCTCCCCGACGGTCCCGAGCACCCGGAGCGAGCTCCGATCGTACTTCGTGACCGGCGCCGACCCGAACGCCGCCAGGGCCCGCAGCGCGGTGGGGGCGGTGTACAGGACCGTGATCCGGTGCCGCTGGACCAGATCCCAGTACCGGCCCGGGTCCGGGTAGGTCGGCATCGACTCGAACATCACGGTCGTCGCGCCGTTGGCGAGCGGACCGTACACGATGTAGCTGTGTCCGGTGACCCACCCGATGTCCGCGACGCAGGCGAACACGTCGTCGTCGCGGAGGTCGAACGTGGTCTGGCAGGTCCAGGTGACCCACAGCAGGTACCCGGCCGTCGTGTGGAGCAGCCCCTTCGGTTTGCCGGTCGAGCCGGACGTGTACAGGATGTACAGCGGGTGCTCGGCGTCGACCGGGGTCGCGACGTTCTCGTCACCGGCGACCGGCACCACCTCGTGCCACCACACGTCCCGCCCGCGGACCCACGCGACCGGCGCGCCGGTGTGGCGGTACACCAGCACCTTGTCGACGTCGAGCCCGGTCAGCGCCTCGTCGACCACCTTCTTCAGCGCCACCGGCTTGCCGCCGCGCTTGCCCTCGTCCTGGGTGATCACGACCTTCGCGCCGCAGTCGGCGACCCGATCCCGGAGCGACTCGGCCGAGAACCCGCCGAACACCACCGAGTGGACCGCGCCGATCCGCGCGCAGGCCAACATCGCGATCGCGGCCTCGGGGACCATCCCCATGTACACGATCACCCGGTCGCCCTTCTGGACGCCGAGGTCGACCAGCGCGTTCGCCGTCCGGCACACCTCCCGGTGGAGCTGACGATAGGTCAACGTGCGGTTGGTGCCCGGCTCGTCGCCCTCCCACAGGATCGCGACCTTGTCTCCCCGGGCCTCGACGTGGCGATCCACGCAGGTCTCGGTGGCGTTGAGCACGCCGTCGCGGAACCAGGTGAACGGAGCCTGGTCGACCGTGGCGTAGCTGCCCTCGAGCCCGAGGGTCGGCGGGCGGACCCACGCCAGCCGCCGGCGGGCCTCGGCCAGCCAGAACCCGCTCGGGTCGTTGGTCGCGCGGGCGCACGCGTCGAGGTACGCCTCGCGGGAGTGGATCGGGGACGGAGACCCGGTCCGGACGCGCTCGGGCACCGGATACAGCACAGGGTGGGGCCCCCCGACGACAGCCTCAGGAAACGGTTCGGTCACGGCATCCTCCGGCGTGCGTGCGAGGTCGGTCGCCTAACCGATCGGATAGGATCCCCGCATGTCCGTCCGGTGGGCCGTCGCGATCGGGGTGGCGCTCGCGCTCGTCGGGCTCGGGGTCGCCGCGATCCGCGAGCCCGGCCGGGCCCCCCCGCCGATCCGGGACGGGGCGGTGCTCGTGGTCGA
>JBEBJW010000277.1:0-7590 GCA_040079715.1 Myxococcota bacterium
GGCAGGGGCGGGATCCTGCGCGAACGCAGCGGCGACGAACCATCCGGCGATCATCGGGCCTCCTCGTCGTCGACGAGCTCGATCCGGTCGATCAGGCCGGTCGCGGCGAACCCGGCGACCTCGGTGATCTTCCCGGTGAGCGGATCCAGGAACGACACGAGCCCGAGGGCCCGGTCGTGGGTGATGTAGAACTGGCCGTCGGGCATCGAGCCGATCGCGATCGGCGGCGCCGACAGCTCGATCTCCTCGGTCTCCCGCGTGTACAGGTCGAGGCGGAACAGGTAGTCCACGCCCTGCTGGAGCACCAGCGCGTTCAGGAACGTGGCGTCGGCCGAGAACGCGACCCCGAGGCCCTGGCCCTCGAGCAGGAACGGCTCCGAGTCGTCCGACCGCAGGTCGACGATCTCCATCCCCGGGTTCCGGTCGTACACCGCGTCGACGTCGCTGCCGCCGCCGCCGCCTTCGGCCCGGGTCAGCGCGACCGCGAACTCGTTCGTCGGGGCGAGGTACAGCCCGGTCGCGGGGTTCTGCAGCCGGTACTCGGTCAGGTTCGTCGACGCGAGATCGAGCCGGTACACGTCGTGGGCGTTCTGGTCGCTCCACAGCACCGCCTGGTCGCCGGCGAGCGTGATCCGGTCCATCGGCTCGTCGAGGGTCACCGGGCGGAGCTCGAACAGGTCGTGGTCCATCACCTCGACCAGCGGGATCCCGCCGTACACGAGCGCGGTCCGGTTCGCCTGTGGGCTGACCGCCATCGCCGCCGGCGCGCTCGCCAGCTCGACGATGTTGATCGCGTCCACCGCGAGGTCGAGCGCGTACAGATCGCTCGAGCCCCGGGCCGACAGCAGCGCGTACCGGCCGTCGGGGGTCAGGTCGATCCCGACCGGGTCGACCACCGTGTCCGGGTCCAGCGTCAGCGGGAACGTGACGGTCACGTCGGGCGGATCGGTCTGCAGCGACACCACCGCCACCTGGTTCCGAGACACCACCACCGCGTCGGTCGCGGTCCCGGCCTCGTCCTCGACGAACAGGACCCGATCCGCCGCGAACCCGACCGGCACGAGCCGGCTCGTCCCGGCGATCAGATCGACCACCACGACCCCGGTGAGGTTCAGCACGGCGTCGACCGTGATCGCCTCGCTGAAGTCGAGGTACGCGATCGCGAACTTGCCGTCGTCGGTGAACGAGACCTGGTTGTACGCGCCGGACACCGGCTGGGTCGCGGTGACCTCGCCGCCCGTGACCAGCGCGAGCTCGGTCGAGACCTCGACGTCGTCCGGGCAGTCCTCGGGGATCTCGACCTGCTTCGCCTCCCGCGGGTCCTCCGGGTGGCACTGGTAGCGCTCGATGAACGTCACCACCGTCCGCCCGTCCGGCGCGGCGTCGAACCGGGTGATCCGGCCCTCGCCGATCTCGACCCGGCGCGGCTCGCCCTCCGGCTGGAGCAGCACCAGCGCGCCCGCGGTCGGCAGCGACACGTACAGGCCGTCGGTGGTCGGCACCACGTGGCCCGGGTCCCACAGCGCCCCGGAGCTGGTGTACGCCTGCTGCGGGAGGTGGTTCCACCCGCACCCGGCCGCACCGAACAGCGCGACGTGCACGAGCCGCGGGCGCGGCATCCGGAAGCTCATCGGCCCTCCTCGATCCCAGAGTTGAGCTCGAACCCGGTCAGCGTCTCGAGCGAGGCGTCGTCCGGGTCGAAGAACGAGATCCGCCCGAGCGGATGCTCCTGGCTGACCCACGCGGGCGGCTCGTCGCCGTCGTCCGGCGCGAGGTCCGGCAGCACCCCGAGGTAGCTCGGGATCGACGACAGGCCGTACTGCTGGTGGAGCAGGGTGACGTAGTCGAGCACCTCGAGGTACGGCTCGCCGTCCATCACGAAGTACCCGAGCGTGCCGGTGGTCGAGTTCGCGTACCCGATCGGCTCGGCCGGCAGCAGCAGGGGGTTGCTCCGGAAGTCCGACAGGTCGATCAGGGTCAGCGCGTTCTTGCCGGCGAACAGCGGCTCGGTGTCGAACCCGTCCTGGAGGGTGTGGAACACCATCAGCGAGCCGCCGGTCGGGGTGATCGCCATCGACGCGACCGGCTTGACCAGCGCGCGCTCGGTGACCACCCCGGTCGACACGTCCCACACGCCGAACCGCTCGACCGGGGTCGAGGTCGTGTAGACCACGGCCTGGTCGCCGGTCGGGTCGAACAGGAGCGAGCCGTACTGGGACGCGAGCGGCAGCGGGACGATCGACGGGACGGCGAACGGCCGGTTCGCGTCGTACACCCACAGCTCGCCGCTGCCGCGCGCGACCGCCACCGCCTCCCGCCCGTCCGGCGTGAGATCGAGGTCGGTCGGGTTGAGGCCGGCGGGGACCGCGTCGACCGCGCCGCTGCCGAGGTCGACCACCAGCAGCTCGGTCGCGCCGAACTGGCGGACCCACGCGAAGCTGCCGTCGGCGGCGACGATCACCTCCTCGGCGGCGGGCGGGTCGAGCACCCCGGGGGCGAGCTCGATCAGCTCGGGCAGCAGCGGGGTCACCGTGAGGTCGATCTTCGCGACGTACGCGTCCGACACGACGACCGCGAGGGCGCTGTCCGGGGTGAACCGCACCATCTTCGGGTTGAACCCGACCGCCATCGGGTAGTGGACCGCCCCGTCGACCGCGATGAAGCTGACCTCGTTGAACGACTGCAGGCCGTCGGGGACCGGGTCGTCCGGCCGCTCGCGCGCCGCGTCGTGCCACAGCACCGCCCAGTCGCCGTTCGGGGACAGCACCATGTCGTTCAGGTTCTGGCGGACGTCGACCGTCTCCTTCGCGAGGGTCTGGGCGTCGATCACCGTCACCGACTCGTCGCCGCGGTTGAACACGACGGCCTGGCGGAAGTCGTCGGTGGTCAGCACGATCTCGGGGTCGGTGCCGACCGCCGTCGTGTCGACGTCGAGGGTCCGGACGTTGACCCGGGTAACCGTGTCGCGGTCCGGGTTCGCGACGAACACGAACGTGTCGGTCTGGGCCGGGGGCAACAGCAGCAGGTCGTCCTCCTGCTCCGGGGGCGCGCTGGTGCTCGACCCGCCGTCGTCGTCGTCGCCGGCGAACCCGCCGCTGCCGTTGGTCGAGCTCGCGTCGCTGGACGCCGCCGGGTCGCCGCTGGCGGCGAACTCCGCACCGCACCCGACCAGGGACATCGACAACACCGACGTCGCCGACAGCAGCGTCAGCGGGGATCCGCTCCGCGTCATGGGCTCCTCCAGGGGTTCAGACCAACCCTGCACGGTCCGTGCCGCGCGGATGGCGGGCCCCGAACCTCGATCGGCGATCCGCCGGGCGACCGAACTGCGACAACCTTGTCACGGGTCCTCGTCGATCCCGCCGTTCAGCTCGAACCCGGTCAGCGTCTCGAGCGAGCCGTCGTCGGGGTCGTAGAACGAGATCCGCCCGAGCGGGTGGTCCTGGCTGACCCACGCCGCGGGCTCGTCGCCGTCGGCCGGGGCGAGGTCCGGCAGCACCCCGACGAACGCCGGCACCGAGAACAGCGGGAGCTGGTCGTTCAGCAGGGTGACGTAGTCGAGGACCTCGAGGAACAGCGTGTTCTTCATCGCGAAGTAGCCGCGCAGGCCGCTCTCGGCGTTCGCGAACCCGATCGGGTCTTCGGGGAGCAGCATCGGGTTCGACCGGAAGTCGTCGAGGTCGACGAGCGTGATCGCGGGCTGTCCGGCGAACACCGGCTCGGTGTCCGGGCCGTCGGTCCGGGTGTGGAACACCAGCACCGAGCCGCCCGTCGGGGTGATCGCCATGCTCGCCACCGGCTTGACCAGCGACCGCTCGGTCACCGTGTCCGACGCGCGATCCCACACCGCGAACCGCTCGACCGGGGTGGCGGTGGTGTACAGCACGGCCTGATCGCCCGTCGGGTCGAACAGCAGCGAGCCGTAGCTGCCCCCGGACGGAAGCCCGACCACCCGGGCCGCGTCGAACGGCCGCGCGGCGTCGTACACCCACAGCTCGGCGCTCGCGCGGGCGACCGCCACCGCCTCCGCCCCGTCCGGGCTGAGGTCGAGGTCGGTCGGGTTGTCACCGGCGGGCACCGGGGTCACCGCGCCGGTCTCGAGGTCCACCACCAACAGCTCGGTGGCGCCGAACTGGCGGACCCACGCGAAGCTGCCGTCCGCCGACACGATCACCTCTTCGGCGGACGGCGCGTCGAGCTCACCGGGGGCGAGCTCGAACAGCTCCGGTGCCAGCACCTCCCGCCGGAGCTCGATCTTCGCGAGGTACGCGTCCGACACGACGACCGCGGTGCGAGCGTCGGGGGTGAACCGAACCATCTTCGGGTTGAACCCCACCGCCATCGGGCTGTGGGCGGCGGTCGCGACCTCGACGAAGCTGGCCTCGTTGAACGACTGCAGGCCGTCCGGCTCGTGGCCGGTGTCGTCGAGGGCGTCGAGGCGGACGTCGTGGAACAGGACCACCCACGCGCCGTCCGGTGACATCACCATCTGGTTCAGGTTGTCGCGGACGTCGACCGTGTGCTTCTCGAGGGTGTTCGCGTCGATCGTGGTGACCGTGGCGTCGCCGCGGGAGAACACCACCGCGTGCTGGAAGTCCGGCGTGGTCAGCACGATCTCGGGGTCCGCCCCCACCGGGGTCGTGTCGACGTCCAGCGTGTCGACCGCGATCCGGGTCACCGTGTCGCGGTCCGGGTTCGCGACGAACACGTACCGGTCGGTCTGAGCCGGGGGCAGCAGCGACAGCGCGTCCTCGTTCTCGGGCGGCAGCGTCGTGTCGACGTCGGCGTCGCTGTCGGCGTCGGAGTCGGAGTCGGAGTCGGCGTCGGCTTCGGCGTAGTCGCCGCTCGGGACCGTATCGGTCGTGGTGGTCGGCACCGCACAGCCCGGCGCGAACGTCAGCAGCACTACGGACCAGCGGGGGTTCATCGGATCACCTCGACCGTGCGCCACAGCATGCACCGAACCGTCCCCGGTGTGGTGACCGAACTGAGCGATCCGGCTGGACTCGGGGATCGCGCCCACGGCGGGAGGGGCCGGGGCGCAGCTCCTGCCGGGCCTGGATGGATCCGCAGGACCACCGTCGGCGAGGAGCGCCGGGTGGCGTCCCGTCCGCCCACGGGATCCGGGATCGGCTTCGCGGCGTTCTACCCGTGGTGTCGCAACGGCCGATCCGGCTGGTTCTCCCCTCTCCCTCCCACGGGATCCGGGATCGGCTTCGCGGCGTTCTACCTGCCTGGTGTCGCGGCGGCCGATTCGCCTCGTTCTCGGGAGCTGCTGATGCAGATCCGAGGATCGGATGAGCGTCCAGTACGGGAGGTAGGCGCCGATCAGCCCCCTCACCCCGGCCCTCTCGGAATCAACCGAGGATTGTCGAGCTTCGACGAAGTCGACCATGATCCGCATCCCGCGGGCCCCTCCGGAGAGGGGTGGGGCGAGGCGCCAGCTCGTGCATCATCCCGGCCCTCTCGCCCGATGCGGGGGCGAGGGGGATCGACGGAGATTGCCGGGCTTCGACCTGGTCGAACGTGATCCGCGTCCCGTGGAGGGGTCCCGGACGAGGCAGCGATCCGGGGTGCGCACCGCACCCCGGATCCGGGACCTCAGGTCACCGCTTCGTAGCCGGCCGGCTCGGCGGCGTACCCGCCCGCGCCGGCGGTCGCGCTCCGGAGCGCCTCGGCGAACCCGAACAGGCGCGCCACCGGGACCACCGCCTCGACCCGGGCCACCGCCCGGTCGACCCCCGCGTCGAGCAACCGCCCGCCGCGGGCCAGCACCAGGCCGGCGAGGACGCCGGGGGCGACGTCGATCGCGTCGACGACGACCCGCGCCATCGGCTCGAGCAGCGCGGTGCCCGCGTCGGCCACCGCGGCGCGCAGCGCGTCGACGGCGGCGAGCGCGAACGCCCGCTCGTTCGAGTCCTTGGCATGGATCGCCCCGTCGGTCACGACCACCTCGACCCCGACCAGCGGCGCGCCGGCGCCGGCGCCGCGCGCGGCCTCCGCTCGGAACGCCCGCTCGATGCCGGACCGGTACGCCGCCGGGACCGCCCCGCCGACCACCGCCCACCGGAACGCGAACGACGGCGCCGGATGGACCTCGCCCACCAGCCGTGCGTACAGTCCGGGCCCGCCCGACTGCTTCCGCAGGAGGTGATCGAACGTCGCCGATCCGGTCAACCGGGCCCGCAACGCGACCGACGGTGCGCCGAGCGCGACCTCACAGGCGTACTGGTCGACGAGCCGCTCGGCCGCGATCTGCAGGTGGAGCTCGCCCATCCCGCAGATCCGCGTCTCGCCCGACTCCTCGTCCTGTCGCACCCGGAGGGTGGGATCGTCGCGCCGCAGCCGCCCGAGGCCCTTGGCGAGCGCGGTCCGGTCGCCCCGGATCAGGGTGACCGACCGCTCCACCACCGGCTCCGGCGCCTGCAGCGCGCCGATCCGCACCACCGTGTCCGGGTCGCACAGCGTCGTCCCGGACGCCACGTCGAGCCCGAACACCGCCACGATCTCGCCCGCCGCCGCCTCCGACACCGGCTCGACCCGCCCGCCGTGGAGGCGACCGAGCCGCCCGAGCCGGTGGGTCCGGGTGCCGGCGTCGACCACGCCGCCGGAGACGAGCCGCCCGCGGAACACGCGGACCCAGGTCCACGCGCCGTGCTCGGTGTCTTCGGTCTTGAACACCCAGGCCACCAGCGGGCCGTCTGCGGTCAACGTCACGGAGGCGCCGGCCGCGTCGACCGCGACGACCGGGTGGTCGTCGGGGCCGGGCAGCCAGTCCACGATCGCGTCGAGCAGCGGCTGGACGCCGATCCCGACCACCGCCGATCCCAGCAGGGCCGGGACGAGGCGGCGGGCGAGCGTGGCGCGCCGGATCGCGGCGGACAGCTCGTCGGGGGGCGCGCTCCCGGTGGAGAGCACGACCTCGACCAGCCGACCGTCGACCAGCGACACCGCGTCGACCAGGCGCTCGCGGGCGGCCTCGACCTCGGCGACGAGCCCGTCCGGAACGGGGACCTGCGCGGCGACCCGTCCGTCGTCGGCGAACGACCACCCGACGCGGCGGACGAGGTCCACCACGCCGATCAGGGCGCCGTCGCGGCGGATCGGCCACTGCACCAGCGCGGCGGGGGCGCCGAGCCGGGTGCGGAGGGTCTCCACCGCGCGCGCCGGATCGGCGGCCGGGTGATCGCACTTGTTGACGAACACGAGCCGGGGCAGGGCGTACCGGTCCATCTGGCCCGCGACGGTGCGGGTCTGGGCCTGGACGCCGTGGACGCCGTCCAGGACCAACACCGCGCCGTCGAGGACCGCGAGGGCCCGCTCCACCTCGACGGTGAAGTCGACGTGGCCGGGGGTGTCGACCAGGGCGACCGCGTGGTCCCGCCAGTCGAACGTCGTGGCGGCAGCGGTCACGGTGATCCCGTGGCGCTGCTCGACCGCGAGGTGATCGAGCTGGGTGGGGCGGTCGCCGCGGATCTCGCCTGCGCGGTGGACCCGTCCGGTGACGAACAGGATCCGCTCGGCGAGCGAGGTCTTGCCGGCGTCGACGTGGGCGGCGAGGCCGAAGCTGCGGATGCGGGACATGGCTCC
>JBEBJW010000278.1:0-7578 GCA_040079715.1 Myxococcota bacterium
GACCTGGGACACCCTGAAGGATCCCGGCGAGGATCTGCGCGCCGCGTACAAGATCGCCGGCGAGCGGCTCGGCGACTGGACGATCCGGGTCGCCGGGGCGTCGCTCGACGGACCGCTGCTGGTGAACCTCGCCGCGACGGCGCCGGACGAGCCGTTCGTGCGGGTCCTGCGCGAAGCGACCCGGCGTCCGCTGGATCCGGTGGATCTGCTGTACCTGCTGGACGACGTCCTGGTCGCGGGCGACGCCGGGCGGCGCGGCGAGCCGTTCTTCTTCCCGCCGGGTCGGGCGCGGACCGCCGGGGTCCTGGTCCACCCGGACGACGTGTTCGAGGAGGACAAGCCTCGGTTGTACCCTGACAAAGGGACGATCCAGGTCGACGAGCCGCCGCCCCAGTCGTCGTTCCCGCCGGCGAAGGACGGGGAACTTCTGGGGCCGAACTGGACGATGCGGTACAAGAGCCCGGAGGATCGGGCCGAGATGTACCGGACGCTGCAGGAGAAGCGCCCGGACTCGACGTTCTCGTCGCGGATCGCCGCGCTGGTCAGCCAGCTCGAGCAGCAGGGCGCGGAGGTGTACCTCACGTCGTTCCTGCGGTATCGCGAGCGCGGATACCTGATGTGGGGCGCCCACCTGCTCCGGAGCTGCACCACGTACACCTGCGTCCGGAGCGCCACGACCAAGCTGAACGCGGCGAACACGAGCTGGGCGCACGTCCCGATCAAGTGGACCAACCCGGCCGGCTGGCGGGCGACCAAGGAGTCGGCGCGCCAGATGGCGGACGCGTACGACGTGGTGTTCGCGACCGAGCGGGGGGCCCGGTACTCGAACCACTACGACGGCACCGCGGTCGACTTCGTCGCGATGGGCCTGCCGCGGTCGGTCGACCTGTACGCCCCGTCGGGGGAGCACCGCACGTTCGACCTGACCGGCGCGGACCAGCCGCGGGATCTGTCGCTGACCCCCGAGCTGATCGAGTGGATCGAGGTCAACTTCCAGCTCCACAAGCTCGAGTCGGATCACCCGCACTGGGACGACGCGACCGCGATGTGAGCGAGCGGATCGGACCCCTGTCGGCGGGCCCGCGCCGGCGTCACCCCGAACCGGTCCCGGAACTGGTTGGTCAGGTGGGCCTGGCTCGCGAACCCGGTGACGAGGGCCACGTCGAGGAGCGGCTCGCGGGTGTCGAGCACCCAGGCGAGGGCGTGGCGCAGCCGCAGCTCGCGGTGGAACGCCGCGATCGTGGTCCCGGTGGCGGCGCGGAACACCCGGCACAAGTGGGCCTCGGACCGGCCGACCTCCCGCGCCACCTCCGCGAGCGACCCGAGCCGGCCGGGGCGGGCGCGCAGCACGTCGATCACGTCGTCGGCGAGCCCGCGGTCGGCGGCCGGGTCGTCGTCGGTCAGCGCGGACCAGGCGGCCTCCTCGACCGCGAGCGGGTCGGCGGACCGGGCGGCGGCGTGGAGCTCGGTCCACCCGCGGTCCGACACCGACCGCACCGGCGCGCCCGCGGCCGCGAGCCGGCTCGCCACGTGGCCCGCGAACGACAGGCACACGTCGCCGCAGCCGCACGGGTGGCGGTACCGCGCGCCCTCGCCGCCGCGGGTCACGTACGCGCGGGTCGGGTCGACCACCACCCGCCGGTGCCGATCCCGGAGCTCGAACACCCCGCGGAGCACGACGATCACGCGGTCGTCGGGGCTCGGCTCAGACTCGGCCCCCGGAGAATCGTCCCCGTCGCACACGACCCGGGTGACCCGGAGGGCCCCGGTCGACACCACCGGCGTTTGGAGCAGCGACATCGCGCGATCCTACGCCGCCGCGACGGGCGGGTCTTGCATCCGGCTGCGGTCGTTCAGAAGTACGCCTTCATCTGGAGGAACGCGCTGACCGGGTACGTCCCGAACTCGCTCCGGACCCCGTACGCGCCGAGGGCCTCGGCCGGGGGCAGCCCGACGAGGTCGGCCGGGTCGACCGGGTCCGGCCGGCGTCCTGCGCCGATCGTCGCGCCGACCGCCACCAGCGACTCGTCGCCGACCGACCACTGGACCGACGGCGCGACGAGCACGCTCGGATCCGCGAGGTTCGCGATCAGGGCCACGCTCGGGGTGACCAGCGGCGTCAGCTCGTACGCGCCGGTCACCGCGGCGTAGTACCGGCCGAGCAGCCACAGCTCGCCCCGGACGAACCGCGGGTCGAGCGCCTCGAGCAGGTAGTCGCGCGGGGCGGCGGCGCCGAGGGTCTGGACGTACAGCTCGGCCGCCACGGTGGACTTCGCGGTCGGACGCCCGTCGGCGCCGGCGACCGCGCGGACGAACGGGTCCCCGCCGCCGTCCGGTCCGGTGATCGTCGCGTCGAGGTGGGCTCCGACGGGCCCGATCGCGGTGGTGACGCCGAGCCCGCCGACCTCGTCCGCGTGGACCTCCGCCACCAGGACCCGGAGGTCGGTGACCCCGACGGTGACCTGGCCGTGGGCCGCGAGCACGGTGCCGTCGAGGTCCCAGCTGCCGGCGTACGCCGCGACCGCGGTGAACCGGCCGGCGGTCCCGGCGAACACGTCGACCCGGGCAGCGTCGACGCCGGGTTTGTACTCCTGGTCGATCGTGGTCGGCACGAACGGCGCCACCAGATCGAACGGGGTGAACACGAGGCCGCTCCCGAACGAGATCGGCTGGCGTCCGAGGGTCAGATCGACCGACGGCAGGTGGATCGTCGCCATCAGCCGGTCGGTCCGACCGCGGACCGTGAGCCCCGGATCGTCGGCCGCGACCCACGACAGCTCCACCGCCTCCGGCGCGGACGCGCCCACCCCGGCGTCGACGGTGAACCCGGACGCGACCCCGCCGATCGCCGCCACCTCGTGGTGGACGTCGATCGCCAGCGTGTCGGTCCGCAGCTCGAGCTTCAGCCGCCCGTCGGCGATCCCCTGCGCAACCGGATCCGGTGGCATCAGCGGGTGGTCGTACGGGAACGTGCCGACGATGAACGTCTTCACGTCGCGGTGGAGGGCGAGCGCGGCGAGGACCGGGCTCACCGGGTCACTTCCGCTCGTCGCGATCGATCTTGCCGTCGACCAGCGTCACCACGCGCTTCGCGGCGTCCATCACCTTCGGGTCGTGCGTCGCGAACACGAACGTGATCCCGAGGTCCCGGTTCAACTGAGCCATCAGCTCGATCAGCTCGGTCCCGGTGTGCGAGTCGAGGTTCGCGGTCGGCTCGTCCGCGAGGATCAGCGCCGGCTGCCCCGCGATCGCCCGCGCGACCGCCACCCGCTGCTGCTGCCCGCCGGACAGCTCGGACGGCCGCCGGTGCTCCATCCCCTCGAGGCCCACCGCCTTCAGGGTGTCCATCACCCGCTGCTTCCGCTCGGCGGTCGGGATCCCCTGGAGCAGCATCACGAACTCCGCGTTCTCGTACGCGGACAGCACCGGGATCAGGTTGTACGACTGGAACACGAACCCGATCCGGGTCAGGCGGAGATCCGACAGCTGCCCGCGGGACAGCTTCGACAGCTCGCGCCCGTCGACCACGACCGACCCCGACGACGGCTCGTCCAGCGCCCCGAGCAGGTTCAGCAGGGTCGTCTTGCCGGAGCCGCTCGGGCCCATCAGGGCGGTGAACTCGCCCGGGCCGATGTCGAGGTCCACCCCGCGGAGCGCGTGGACGATCAGCTTGCCCTGCGGGTAGTCACGGGTCACCCCGCGGACGGTCGCGATGTTCGATGCCATGGTTGACCTCGGCAGAGAGTGGGTTGCGCGCACGCAGAACGGGAGCGCAGGAGCGCAGGGGCTTCAGCGGTGGTGGAGCGCTTCGATCGGCCGGTACCGGGTGACCCGCCAGGCCGGCCAGGCGGCGGCGAGGACCGACAGGGCCACCCCCATCACCGCGTACCGGCCGACCCGGACCGGGTCCCACGCGGCGTACATCACGGCGTCGAGCACCACCCCCGCGGTGGACATCGCCTCGCCGCCGCTCAGCTTCGTCACGTCGATCCCGTCGACCACCAGCGGGTACGACAGGGCGGTCCCGGCGGCGACCCCGGCCGTCACGGCGAACAGCCCGAGCAGCAGGCCCTCGAGCAGGATCATCGACGCGAGGCGCCGCGGCTTCATCCCGATCGCCATCAGCACGCCGAACTCGCGGACCCGCTCCATCACCGACATCAGCACCGTGTTGAGCACGCCGATCGCGACGATCGTGCCGAGCACGCTCATCAGCACGTCGTTGGCCTTCTTGTCGACGCGGATCATCCCGTCGATCTCGGGGATCGCGGCCCGCCAGCCGAGGACCTCCGCCCGGTCGCCGACCATCCCGCGGACCCTCGCCTCGGCCGCGTCGGACGCGTTCGGGTCGTCGAGGTGGAGCGCGACCTGGTGGGCGCTGCCGGGGGCGTCGAGCAGCGCGCGGGCTGCCTCGAGCGGGACGTACGCCAGGAACCCGTCGATGTCCGCGGCGCCGGTCCGGAAGATCCCCTCGACCCGGAACAGCCGGCTGGTCATCTCGTCGCCGTGCTGGCCGAGGTACACGACCTTGTCGCCGAGGCCGACCCCGAGCGACTTCGCGAGCCCGACCCCCACGACCAGGCCCTTGCCCTCGCCGCTCAGCCACCGCCCCTCGACGATCTGGGTGTCGACCTGGCCGACCGCGGCCTCGGGGACCGGATCGACCCCGGTGATCGCGACGCCAGCGGAGCTGGTGGGGGAGGTGAGCAGGCCGTCGACCCAGATCCGGCGGGTGATCACCGCGTCCGGCCAGGCGGCGGCGAGCTCGGCCGCGATCGGATCCGCGTCCGCCACGAGCTGCTCGACCTTCCGGTCCTTCTGCCAACCGGGGGCCTGGACCACCACGTGACCTGCCAGCACCGAGATGCCGTTGCGGATCATCGTGCCGTACTGACCGGCGTTCAGGTTGATCCCGACCACCATCAGCGCGAGCCCGCCGGCGATCGCGAGCCCGGTGATGAACGTCCGGCGTGGGTTGCGCAGCAGGTTGCGCGCCGACAACAACAGGAGCTTCATCGTCTACTCCTGACGGATGGCTTCGACCGGGCGGAGGCGCGCCGCCCGCACCGCCGGCCAGACCGAAGCGAGGATCGACACCACGAACACCGCGACGGTGACGACGACGATCCCGTCCGGGTGGACCGCGCCGTGGACCACCGGGTCGAGCGAGAACCCGCCGAAGTCGAACGACGAGATCGCGGCCGAGAAGTCGACCCCGTGGACCACGAGGTACAGGTCGAGCAGCCCGCCGAGCGTCAGCCCGATCGCGCATGCCAACGAGGCGAGGAACACGCTCTCGACCAGGATCAACACCACCAGGCGTCCGGGACGGAGCCCGAGGGCGCGGAGCACGCCGAGCTCCTGGGTCCGCTCGAACACGCTCATCATCATCGTGTTCAGCACCCCGAGCGCGGCGACCGAGAACACGATCCCGAGCAGCACGCCCGAGCTGACGTTCCGCATCCCCAGGATCTGCGCCACCGCAGGCGCGGCCTCGTACCAGGTCCGCACCAGCAGCGCGTCTCCCACGGCGGCCCGCACCCGATCCGCGAACGACGCGATCTCGCGGTCGTCGTGGGTCAGCGCGGTGATCTCGTGGAGCTTCGCGTCCATCACCAGCAACGACCGCAGATCCGCGAGGTGGAGGAACGCGCCCGCGTCGTCCACCTGCACGCTGCCGGTCTTGACCAGCCCGACGACGGTGTACGCGTCGTTGCCGGTCGAGCCGTCGGCGGCCTGGGTGACCACCACCACGCTGTCCCCGACCTTCGCGGCGATCTCCTCGGCGAGGCCCTTCCCGAGCAGGATCTCGTGGTCCGCGGCTTCGGCGAGGTACCGGCCGTCGACCACCTTGGTCGGCAGCGGGCTGACCACCGCCTCGCGCGCCGGGTCGATCCCGGTCAACAGCGCGCCCGACGACACCGTCTCCCCGCCGACCAGCGCGAACCCGAACAGCCGGCCGGTGGCGGCGCGGGTCTCCGGCATCGCCTCGATCCGGGACAGCACCGCGTCCCCGTCGGCGATCGACGAGAACATCGCCCGCGTCGACGGGTAGTTCGGGTCGTGGACCTGGACGTGGCCGAGGCTGCGCTCGACCATCACGTCGAACATCTCGTCGTAGATCCCATCGTCGAACGCGAGGAATCCCATGCACATCGCGACGCCGACGGCCATCGCGAACGCGGTGATCAGCGAGCGTCGCGCGTGGCGCCACAGGTTGCGCCACGCCACCCGGGCGAGGAACGTCATCGGTGGGCCCTCCGCTACTTCAGGCCCTGGAGGGTGAACGTCGACGCGGCGATCGTCGGGTCGAAGTCGAGCTCGGCGTACTTCAGCTCGGTGAACTCACCGGGCTTGTCCGCAGGTGACAACCGCATCGTGCTCGGGACCTTCCGCCCGTCGAACTCGCGGACGTCGGTGTAGGTCATCGTCCGGGCGAGCGTGCCCTTCTCGTCGTAGAACGCCATCTCGGCCGGCAGCTCGTCCGGGGTGATCTTGACCACGATCTTGCCCCACACGATCGCCGCGTCCGGCTTCGGGACGAGCTCGATCACCCAGAACCCGCCCGACGCGGGCTTGCCGGTCATCGTGTAGGTGAAGTCGTCGGACAGCCGGCTGTCCTTGACCAGGTCGTCGTTGGTGAAGTGGCTGCCCATCCAGCTGCCGGACATCATGCCAGCCGGCACCTTCATCGTCCGATCGACCTTCGGCAGGTAGTTCCAGATGTTGTCGCCGACCTTCAGGGTGGCGATCCCCGCGTCCTTGGCGGGCTCCAGGATCCGGATCAGCGTCTTGTCCGTGCCCTCGGACCAGGCCTGCATCTTCATCGTCCGCTCGTAGTTCGCGGTCTTGACGTGCATCTCGACCACCGCCATGCTCGACGCGCCGCGGGCCACGTCGTCGGTCCGGTCGAGGAGCTGCTCGATCGTCGGGTCTGCGGCCGAGGCCGCGATCGTCACCAGGAGATGGATCATCGCTGTCGCTCCTTCCACTGCGCCCACATCTTCGGCATCGCGTCCACCAGGAACGAATACAGGTCGTCGAACTGCTCCATCCGCACGCGGGTCTCCGGGGGCGCGGTGGCCACGAGCTCCCGGCCGCGCGCGGCGATCCCATGGATCACCCGGATGTTCTCGGCCTCGCGGCTCCACATCGTCTCCCACGCGTCGTTCCGGATCTGGAACCACATCGCGCGGCTGCCCCGCAGGCGGATTCGCTCGAGCAGCCCGACCGCGACGAGCATCCGGGTGGCGGTGCTGACCGCGCCGGCGCTGGCGTTCAGGTAGTCGGCGAGCTGCTGCGACGACTGGTGCGGCGGATCGCACACCAGGCACCGCCCGAGGATCCGACCGGCCACCGGCGGGATCCCCGACCGCTCGAACAGCATCGCGAGCTGGTCGATGAACGCCCGCTCGTCCGCCGGGTCCATCGACCACGACATCCACTGTCCTCCACCTTTCGAACATTCAGCTAATGCTGAAAGTTGCGAATGTCCACTCCGCCCGGTCGAGGATCCCGTTCTCCGTTGCGGAATCGGATTCCCGGCCGCTCCGCGGCCTCCCCACCCCCCTGGCCCTC
>JBEBJW010000279.1:0-7574 GCA_040079715.1 Myxococcota bacterium
CCGGCGTCGGATGCCGGGCCTCGACCGGACCCGCGGGGTTCACGTCGGTCCGAACCTGCTGGACTACCGGATCGCCACCAGCCTCGACGTTCCGGATCTGGCGTCGTACCTGGTCGAGTCGATCGACCCCGGCGGGCCGTACGGGGCGAAGGAGGCCGGCGAAGGGCCGCTCCACCCCGCGATCCCGGCGATCGCGAACGCGATCTGGGACGCGGTCGGCGTGCGGATCCGGACGATGCCATTCACCCCCGAGCGCGTACGGGCCGCGATCCTCGCCCGGTCGTCGGAGGTGTGACGTGCTGCGGATGCCTCCGTTCGAGGTCCACCTCCCCCGCTCCGCCGCCGAGGCCCACGCGCTCGTCGCCGGGTTGCCGCGCGCGCTGTACGTCGCCGGGGGGACGGATCTCCTGCCGAACCTGAAGCACGGCCTCGACGCGCCGGCGCACCTCGTCAGCCTGGCTCAGGTCGACGAGCTGCGCGGGATCGCCATCTCCGCCGACGGGACCCTCCGGATCGGCGCCGGCACCACGCTCCACGCGATCGCGACCGACCCGACGATCGCCGACGCGCTCCCGGCGCTCGCCGTCGCCGCGGGCTCGATCGCCGGGCCGCAGCACCGCCGGATGGGCACGATCGGCGGCAACGTGATGCTCGACACCCGGTGCCTGTTCTACAACCAGTCCGAGCACTGGCGGACCTCGATCGGGTACTGCCTCAAGGCGAGCGGCACCTGGTGCCACGTGATCGGCAGCGCCAAGGCGTGCGTCGCCGCCCAGAGCAGCGACACGGTGCCGGTGCTGGTCGCGGCCGACGCGTCGATCGCGGTGATCACCGCCGACGGCCCGACGACGGTGCCGCTGCGCGGGCTGTGGACCAAGGACGGCCGGATCGACCGGAACCGGACCCTGCCGCCGGGCGCGCTGGTGACCGGGATCGTAGTCCCGCCGCGCGCCCCGGGCCACCGGAGCACGTACCGCAAGGTGCGGACCCGCGGGGCGGTCGACTTCCCACAGCTCGGGATCGCGGCGATCGCGGCGTTCGACGGGTCGACCTGCGCGGGGCTCGAGCTGGTGATCGGCGCGATGCTGCCGCACCCGAAGCGGGTCGAGAACCTCGGGTTCGCGATCGGGACGGCGCTCGGCGACGACGTGATCGCCGAGGTCGCGGACCAGGTGTTCAAGCAGGCCCGGCCGCAGCCGCAGGTCCACGGGGACCCCGCGTGGCGCCGGCACCTGGCCCGGGTCGAGACGGTGCGGGCGCTGGTCACCCTGCGAGGTTGATTCAGCGGAACAGCACCTCGGCCGGGACCTCCGACCGCATCGCCGCCCGCGCGATCAGCTGGTCGACCCGGCGCGGATCGATCCGATCGTCGGTCTCGGCCGCCCACGCCGGATACCATACGACCCGCGGCCGGACCTCGCCGGCGTGGACGTAGCTCCGGACGAGCGGGGCGTCGCCGGCCGGCAGCCCGCTCGGGACCCGGGTGATCGTGTTGCGGAGCGTGTCACCGAGGTGCTCGTGCAGGTCGTGGAGGACGAGGTCGACCTCGCCGGGCTCGCCTGCGAGCGGCAGCAACACCGGACCCGGCGCGTTGCTCGGCCGGCTGGCCGACCCGCGGTAGCTCTCGAGCGACTCTCCCGCGACCCCGGCGCCCGCGATCCGCTCGAGCAGCGTGATCTGGCGGCCGTAGTCGATCACCCGGCCGCTCGGGCGCCGATCGTCCTCCCACCCGGGGAACAGGACGACCCGCGGCGCGTGATCGTGCGGGTCGCGGTGCAGGAACAGCACCGGGTACGGCTGGCCCTTGCTCGGGCGGATCACGTAGATGCTGGGGTGGAGCAGGTCGCGCAGCTTCACGCACACCGCGACGACCACGTCCGGCATCTCGGTCGGGGTCACGCGCAGCCCGATCGGGCAGCCGAACGGGTGTGGGTCGAACGTCGGCATCGGTGTCGCGCGCATCCTATCGGCGACGGCGCCTGAGTACGAGCCCGGCGATGACGAGCGCGACCAGCCCGGCCCTCGAACCCCCGGATCCGTCGCAGGCGCAGCCCTGCCGGACGTACGCGCCCGGCCCGCCCGCGCCGCACCGACCGCGATCGGCGACCGCGTCGACCCGATCCGGCACCCCGTCGCAGTCGTCGTCCGCCGCGCCCTCGACCCGGTCGTCGATCCCGTCGCCGTCGGAGTCGGGATCCAGGTAGTTCGGGATGCCGTCGCCGTCGGGATCGTACGCGCCCTCGTCCGCCGTCGGCACGCCGTCGCCGTCGTCGTCGGGGTCCGCGAAGTCCATCGTCCCGTCGCCGTCGGAGTCCTGGAGCTCGAGCCCGTCCGGGACGCCGTCGTGGTCGGTGTCGTCGGTGTACGGATCCGACCCCTGGCCGGCCTCGACCGTGTTCGACAGCCCGTCGCCGTCCAGGTCGCCGTCCGGCCCGTCCTGATCGTACCGGTCGAGGTAGTCGGCGATCGCGTCGGCGTCGGTGTCGTCGTTCGTCGGGTCGCCGTCGGCGTCGCGATCCTCCCCGACGGTGGGCGTGCCGTCGCCGTCGTCGTCCGGGTCGACCGTGTCGGCCGCGCCGTCGGCGTCGGTGTCGGCGAACACGAACGGGACCAACACCGCGCCGTCCGGGCAGGTCGCGGACAGGCCGAACACCGAGTAGGTCACCTCGTACGACGGGGCGCCGTCCGCGCACGCGAGGCCGGTCTCGACCCGGGTGGGGACGGTATCCTGGTCGTCGTCGGCGTCGAACACGTCGAGCGAGCCGTCGCCGTCGGTGTCGAGCGGCGCGAGCACGTCCGCCCCGACCTCGATCCCGTCCGGGACCCCGTCGCTGTCGGTGTCCGGGTCGTCGGTCGCGGTCCCGAGCGCGAACTCGTCGCGGGTCAGCAGGCCGTCCATGTCGACGTCGCCGTTGCCGCCGTCGGAGTCGTTCGCGTCGAGCCAGTCCGGGACCCCGTCGAGGTCCGCGTCGTTCTCCGAGCCCTCGACGCTGTCCGGCTTGCCGTCGCCGTCGCTGTCCGGGTCGAGGTAGTTCGGGAGCGTGTCGCCGTCCGGGTCGCCGTCGCCCTCGATCAGGGTGTCGATCGCGTCGGCGTCGTCGTCGGTGTCGACCAGGTCCGGCCGTCCGTCGCCGTCGGTGTCGGCCGCGACCCCGCCGGGGCCCCACTCGATCGGGTCGAGGACGCCGTCTCCGTCGCTGTCCTGCGCGACCGGGTCGGCCCCGACCGCGACCTCGGCCGCGGTGTCGAGCCCGTCGTCGTCGTCGTCCGGGTCGAGCCAGTTCGGATCGCCGTCGCCGTCGGTGTCGTCGCCGCGCGGATCCCCGTCGTGGTCGATGTCCTCCGCCGCGGTCGGCAGCGTGTCGTCGTCGTCGTCGTCGTCGAGGTGGTTCGGGATCGTGTCCCCGTCGAAGTCGCCCCCGGCGATCCCGGTCTCGGCCGCGGTCGGGACGAGGTCGTCGTCGTCGTCGTCGTCGAGCGCGTCGATCACGCCGTCGCGGTCGGTGTCGATCGGCGTGGCGCCCCCGAACTCTGCCCCGTCGAGGACGGTGTCGTCGTCGGTGTCGTCGTCGGCGGGGTCGGTGGCGGCGAGGACCTCCGCCCGGTCGTCGGCCCCGTCGTCGTCGGAGTCGGTGTCGCAGTCGTCGGTGCCGAGGGCCTGCTCCTCGAGGTAGTCGAGCCCGTCGCCGTCGTCGTCGAACCGGCCGTTGCAATCGGCGTCGAGCCCGTCGCCGCACACGTCCGCCGCGCCGGGGTGGACGGTCGGATCGGTGTCGTCGCAGTCGGACGCCACGTCGGCGAGCTGCCCGGCGGGGCCGCAGTCGCCGGCGAACGGATCGACCACCGGCGGCAGATCGCCGTACCCGTCGTCGTCGTCGTCGACGTAGCACCCGGTGAGGTCGCCGCCGAAGCAGTCCTGGTCGACCCCGTCGCCCTTGACCTCGACCGCCTGCGGGTGGATGTCGGCGTCGGCGTCGTCGCAGTCGTCGTCGGTCTCCGACTCGCGCGACACGAGGTCGCACGCCCCGTCGCTCGCGAACACCAGGGTCGTCGAGCCGAACCCGTCCTGATCGTCGTCGAGGTAGCACCCGATCGTGTCGGATCCGGAGCAATCCTGGTCGATCCCGTCGGCGGGGAGCTCGGTGGCCCCCGGGTACACCGAGTTGTCCTGGTCGTCGCAGTCGGACGCGTCGTTCGCGACCCCGGGCCCGTTGCACGAGAACGACGTGCTGGTCGCGGTGGACCCCCGCCCGTACGAGTCGCCGTCGAGGTCCTCGTAGCAGGTCTCGCGATCGTCGCAGTCCTCGTCGACCCCGTCGTTCACGACCTCCGGCGCGCCGGGGCTCACGTCGGCCCGCGCGTCGTCGCAGTCGTTCGCGAACAGCGACTCGGACGCGTCGGCGCAGTCGAGGTCGCCGTTCGACGCGGTCGACAGCGTGGTGCCGTACCCGTCGCCGTCCCCGTCCCGCCAGCAGGTCTCGGACCCGTCGCAGCTCTCGTCGACCCCATCCGCGACGATCTCCGGCGCGCCCGGGTACGCCGCGGGCAGCCCGTCGTTGCAGTCGAGCGCGTTCGACGCGACGCCGGCGATCGAACAGGTCAGCGACGGGGACGTGATCGTGTTCGTCTGGCCGTACCCGTCGAGGTCCTGGTCGGCGTAGCACGCCTCGGACCCGTCGCAGCTCTGGTCGATCCCGTCCGCCGGGACCTCGGCTGCCCCGGGGTGGACGGTCGCGCGCCCGTCGTCGCAGTCGCCGCCCTGGGGCGCCTCGCCGGCATCGGTGCAGTCGAGGTCGAGCGAGTCCTGGACCACCGAGCCGTACCCGTCGGCGTCGTTGTCGTCGTAGCACGACTCGACCCCGTCGCAGTCCTCGTCGACCCCGTCGGCCGGGAGCTCGGCGTTCCCGGGGAACCGGTTCGGGTCTGCGTCGTCGCAGTCCCCGCCGGCCGAGAACTCGCCCGCGTCGGCGCAGTCGAGGTCGACCGACACCACGGTGTAGGTGGTGCCGGGGACCCCGTCGGCGTCGTTGTCGCGGTAGCAGGTGTCCCCGCCGGAGCAGTCCTCGTCGGCGCCGTTCGCCACGACCTCGGCGGCGCCCGGGTGGACCGCGGGGTCGCCCACGGCGCAGTCGGTGTTCACCCCGGCCTCTCCGAGGTCCGCGCAGTCGGCGTCGCTGCTCTCGACCGTCGCGGTCGGCGAGCCGTACGTGTCGTGGTCGGTGTCCTGCCAGCACCGATCGCCGCCGGAGCAGTCCTCGTCGACGCCGTTCGCCACGACCTCGGCCGCGGCCGGGTTCCGGGCGGGGTCGCCGTCGGCGCAGTCGGTGTTCGTCGGCGCGACCCCGGCGGCGAGGCACGAGAACGTGGTCGACGCGCTGGTCGCCGCCCCGCCGAACCCGTCGCCGTCGCCGTCCTGGTAGCAGGTCTCGAACCCGTCACAGTCGCCGTCGATCGCGTCGGCCGGGACCTCCGCCGCGCCGGGGTGCGCGATCGCGTGGGCGTCGTCGCAGTCGGTCGACACGGTCGACTGTCGCGGATCATCGGTGCACGACAGGTCGGTGTCGGTGACGATCACCGCGGTGCCGAAGTCGTCGTCGTCGAGGTCCTGGTAGCAGTCCTCGGCGCCGTCGCAGTCCTCGTCGATCCCGTTCCCGACGAGCTCGGTCGCGCCGGGGTTCCGGGTGGCGTTGTTCGGCGCGCAGTCCCCGTCGACCGGGGCGATCGCCGCCCCGAGGCAGTCCAGCTCGACCGCCTGGACGGTGGTCGACGAGCCGTACCCGTCGCCGTCGGTGTCCTGGTAGCAGGTCTCGAACCCGTCGCAGTCGCCGTCGGAGCCGTCGCCCGCGACCTCGGGCCCGCCGGGGAACGCGTCGGGGTCCGTGTCGTCGCAGTCGTACGGGTACGCGGAGCCGTCGCCGTCGACGTCCATCTCCGGCCCGTCCGGCCCGCCGAACGCGCCGATGTCGGACCGGCTGCCGTCGACATCGAACAGCGCGGTGTTCCCCCGATCGATCAGCGGGCTGCCGACGTCCGGGACCACGATGTCGTCGCACACGCCGTTGTTGGACCAGTCGAACAGCAGCGGATCGCTGTTCGTGATCTCGCCGGTCCCGAGGGAGAACCCGTTCTGGTTCGAGCCGTTGCCGAACCACAGGTTGTACCGGCTGGTGAGCGTGCCGCCGCCGACCTTCTTCGCGCCCTGATCCACGTGGAACGCGAGCAGGTTGTTCTCGAACGTGTTGGTGCCGCCGCCGTCGACGTACAGGCCGTCGCCGTCGTGCCCGTTGCCGGGACAGTCGTTGTCGAGGAGCGCGTTGTTCCGGATCGTGACGTTCGACGACCCGAACAGGTAGATCGCCCCCCCGTCCGAGCCGCACGCGTTGACCTCGAACACGTCGTTCGCGACCAACGCGCCGGTGTTCAGGCCGTTCAGCGCGACCGCGCCGCCGTCGCCGTCGGCCTCGTTCAGGCACAGCTCGGACCGCACGAGGTCGACGTCCCCGGTGCCGGTCGTGTACACGGCGCCGCCGAGCTCGGCGTAGTTCGACTCGAACACCGCGTCGGTGATCGAGACCCGCGACGCGCCGGTGCTGTACAGCCCGCCCCCGTCGCCGTTGTTGTTCAAGTTCGCGTCGGCGGTGCAGGCGGTGAACGTCGGGAACGCCAGATCGACCGTCCCGGATCCACCGTTCCAGACCCCGCCGCCGTCGCCGTTCGTGTCGCATCCGTCGAACGCCGAGCCGGTGAGATCGAGGGTCGCGCTGCCCTCGAGCGCGATGCAGCCGCCCTCCCCCGACGCGAACCCGAGGCCGAACACGCCGCCGTCGACGGTCAACGCGCCGTTGGTGGCGAGGATCGCGCCCCCGCGCCCCGCGTCGGCGGTGTCGTCGTCGAACGTCACGTCGACCAGCGCCGCGGTGGTGTTCAACAGCCGGAGCCCGCCGCCCGCATCGGCCCTCCCGCCGGAGATCGTGGTCCGGACGAGGTCGACCCGGGTGGCTCCGTTCGCGAACAGGTTGGCGCCCTGGTTCGAGCCGGCGCCGTTGCCGGACAGCGCGCTGTCCTCGATCGTGGCCGAGGTCCCGCCGTCGAGGAACACGGCCGCGCCGTCGATCGGTTGGAGGCACCCCGAGACCTCGGCCCCTTCGAGGCGGATCGACGACCCGGAGCCGGTGACGAACACGCACCGCCGGACGGCGTTGCCGACGAGCTCGACGCCTTCGAGCTCGAGATCGGCGCCGTTCTGGACCCGGACGAGCTCGCCGCCGGACCCGGTCTGGATCACGACCCCCGGGCCGCTCGCCTCGACCCGGACGTGCTTCGCGTCCGCCAGGATCTGCTGGGTGTACGCCGCCGGGCTGACGCAGATCACGTCGTCGGGGGCCGCCGAGGTCACCGCCTGGGCGATCGTGGTGTGGGTGCAGCCGCCGCCCGCCGGGCACACCGTCCGGTCCGGCGCGGCGGTCGGGCAGGCCCCGAACGCGACGCCCGAACCGCCGAGAACCACCCACGCCGCGATCACCATTTCCCCCGCCTCGCGCGCATTCTACGGGACCGCGCCCTGTCTCTTATAC
>JBEBJW010000280.1:0-7573 GCA_040079715.1 Myxococcota bacterium
CCCCTAGCTGATCGACCACCCCGGACACCTCGTACCCGACGACGCACGGCAGGGGAGGGGCGTCGGGGTACATGCCCATCCGGGCCAACACGTCCGCGAAGTTCACCCCGGACGCGCGGACCCGCACCCGCACCTGGCCCGGCCCGGCCTCGGGGTCCGACGCCTCCCGCAGCTCGAGCACCTCCGGCGCGCCGGCCCGCGGGATCCAAATCTGACGCATCGCTCCCCTCCCGCACCGACGTACCACGTGGCAGGTCACGCGGACGCCTGTGTCGATTCGCACAACGCCCGCGCAGAACCGACGTTCCTCCGAGCCGATCGTTGGCATGATCCTCGCTCGGATCCGTGGCATGCACCTCGTCCTCCCGACCACCGCCGAGTACGCGCTGCGCGCGATGGCGTGCATCGCCGGCCGCAGCGACGAATGGGTCCGCGCCAAGGACCTCGTCGAGGCCACCCACGTCCCCGCCGCGTACCTGTCGAAGGTGCTGCGCCGGCTGGTCGAGGGCGGGCTGCTCACATCGATGAAGGGCCACCACGGCGGGTTCCGGCTCGCCCGACCCGCGTCGACGATCCGGTTCGTCGACGTCCTCGACGCGGTGGACGAGGAGATCGGGTCCACCCGGTGCGCGTTCGGGTTCACCCACTGCTCGGGCCGCGACCCGTGCCCGCTCCACCCGATGTTCGAGCAGCTCAACCAGCAGGTCCGCGCGTGGGCCGAGACCGCGACGCTCGCCGAGGTCGACGCCCAGGTGTACCTGCTCGCGCCGCCGACCCGGGCCGTCGTCCCTCCGCGGGTCCGCGCTCGGTAGGCCTGCCTCGCCTGGGGAAGGGAGGGGATCCGCGTGACCTCCGGCGGCCTGGAGCGCCAGGTGGCGTCCCGTCGGCCGTCCGCGGGCGATCCTGTGCTTCAGCCGATCCCGAGCCGCCGGCGGGCCTCGAGGCAGTCGTCCGACCCGACCGCGAGCTCGCGGCACGGGATCGGGCGGTCGTCGTAGATCGTGCACCGCCACGGCGCCCCCGCGCTGAGCGCCGCGCAGCGCGATCCGCCGGCCCCGGGCACCCGGCGGACCGAGCGCCACCCGTCGAGGTGGACCGTGAGGAGCTCCGGGTGCGGGCCCATCGGGTCGTCCGGGGCCACCGCCACCACGTCGAACGCCTCGCGGCAACACGCGCCGCAGGTCGCGCAGTCGAGCACCGGCGGCGGATCGATCGGCATGCGGGGGCGTATGGCGGCGCCGGGTCCCCCGCCACCGCGCCCCGCGCTATGCAGGCCGGGAGGTACCGATGGCGAACACCGAAGCCTACGAGGCCGCGCTGCAACGGCTCCCCGCCGACGAGGCCGCCGAGATCCGCCGCAAGACGATGTTCGGACAGCCGTGCGCGTTCGTGAACCGGCAGATGTTCTTCGGGGTGTTCGGCGACGGGTGGATCGCCCGGGTCGGTCCGGCGCGGGTCGAGCGGCTGGTCGGCGAGCCCGGGATCCGGCTGTTCACCCCGACCGAGGGCCAGCCGTGGGTCGACTACGTGCAGCTCGACGCGCCGATCGACGCGGACCGGCTCGCCGGGTTCGCCGCCGAGGCGCTCGCGTGGACCCGGGCGCTCCCGCCGAAGGTCAAGGGGAAGCTGGCGAAGGAGAAGGCGGCGAAGGCGGCGGGTCGAGGCTGATCCGCCCGAGCGCCCCGTCCTGCAGATCGTGCACCAGCCGCTCGGCGGTGCGCTGCGGGTCGATCCCGCCGCCCTTGACCAGGAACCCGCGCCGGCGGCCGATCGCCTCCATCAGCGCCTCCGGGCTGTCCGGGAGCGGATCGAGGCCGTACCGGGCGCGCAGGCCGTCGGGGTACCGGGCGAGCAGGAACCGGGCGAGGAACTCCGCGAGGTCCTGGTACTCGACCACCCGGTCGGTCACCGCACCGGTCAGCGCCAGCCGGTAGCCGCGGGCCGGCGGGTCGAGCTTCGGCCACAGCAGGCCGGGAGTGTCGAGCAGCTCGAGGTCGCTCCCGACGCGGACCCGCTGCTGGAGCCGGGTCACGCCCGGCTTGTTCCCGGTGGCGGCGATCGTCCGGCCGGCGAGCGTGTTGATCAGCGTCGACTTGCCGACGTTCGGGATCCCGACGATCATCGCCACCATCGGCCGGCTCGCGACCCGGCTCGGCGCCACCAGCTGGTGTGCGAGGTCGATCAGCTCCCGGGCGAACTGCGGGCGGCGGTGGTGCTGGGCCACCAGGGAGAGCGCCAGCGCCCGCACGCCCGGGCGCGCGTTCGACGCCGCGAGCCACGCGTCGGTCACGGCGGGGTCGGCGAGGTCGCTCTTGTTGAGGATCAGCACCGTCGGCTTCTCGCCGCGGAGCGAGGCCATCAGCGGGTTCTCGCTGCTGGCCGGGATCCGCGCGTCGAGCACCTCGATCACCAGGTCGACCTGCGGCAGCGCGGCGCGGATCTCCCGCTTGGAGGTCGCCATGTGCCCGGGGAACCAGTGGATCGCCATCCCGGGGCCATAACCAGCGCTGCCGCAGACGCCGCGCGTGGGTGAGGCGCCTGTGCCCCGGGACCAGCGGATGGCCGTCCCGGGGCCATGACCACCGCTACTGGTTGCTGGTGATCCGGAAGTCGGCGGGGCCGAGCTTGACCCCCGACGCGTTCAGGCACTTGACGCTCATCGTGTAATCTTCCGCACCGACGGCGCTCTTGGTGACCGTCATGGTGAAGCTGCCCGATCCCTGCGCCACGTTGGCGAGGTACACACCGCCCGACAGGCACTCCGAGGTCGAGGTGGACTCGGTGTCCCAGCAGGTCGCGGTGGGGTAGCCGACCTTGCCGAACGTCATCGTGACCATTGCGGCCGTGTTCAACGTCCAGTTGAGGTCTTGAATCGCGGCGACGGTCTTGGTCGTCCCCACGGGGCAGGTGAACGCGTACAGGTCTCTGGCGGTGATCGGCGTCCCCAGCGCCTCCGTTCCGACGCCGCTGCCGAAGATGACGAACTGCGGATCCGGCGGTCGGACGGCGTACGACGCGAGCCAGTCCGCGAGGGACTCGGGATCGAGCGCCGCCAGCTCCGCCGGCAGCAGGTCACGGACGAGCCCGTCCGCGTCCCGGACCGTGATCGCGAGGTCGGTCGCGACGGCGTGGAGCGCCACCTCGCCGTCCGCGTCCACGAGGTCCGCTTCGACCCCGTCGGCGCCGTCCCACGACTCGATCCGACCGCCATCCTCGAGGTCGAGGGTGACGGCCTGCCCGTCCGAATCCGCACAGGCGGAGGCCAGACCCAGCACGAGGACTCCACGAGACAACCAGACAGATTCCATAGAAAAACTCCGTGTTCGAAGTGCCGACCACTGCCGGTGCTCGGCGCCTGCGTCACCGGTTCGACAAGTTCCTGACGGCCCTGGCGGCGACTTCGATGCGGGTTGCATAAATCCACCGGGCATATATGTAGGATGCATCGAAGGGGGCGCCGGGTGGCCGCGACCGAGATCACCGCCGAAGATCGCGCGTTCCTCGCCGCGTACGACCCCGCGGCGTACCCCCGCCCGTCCCTGACGGTCGACGTGGTGCTGATGACCGCCGATCGCGGCCGGCTCCGGGTCGCGTTGATCGAGCGGTCCGAGCCCCCGTTCCGCGGCGCGTGGTCCCTGCCGGGGGTGTTCGTCGCGCTGTCCGAGTCGCTCGAGGCGGCCGCTCGGCGCGCCCTCGCGAAGACCGCGCTCGACCCCGACCGGTTCTCGGGCTGGCTCGAGCAGCTGTACACGTTCGGGGCGGTCGAGCGGGACCCCCGCGGACGGGTCGTGTCGGTCGCGTACTTCGCCCTGGTGCCGCCGGAGCGGCTGGCGGCGGCGGGCGAGGGGAGCGGAGCCGTGCGGCTCGCGCCGGTGGTCGACGGGGCGGTCGAGGTCGCGCTGGCGTTCGATCACGCCGCGGTGGTGCAGGTCGCCGTCGAGCGCCTCCGCGGCAAGCTCGGGTACACCGACGTCGGGTTCGCGCTGCTGCCCCCGGCGTTCACCCTCCGGGCGCTCCAGGAGCTGCACGAGACGATCCTCGGCCGCCCGCTCAACAAAGACTCGTTCCGGCGTCGGATGCTGGCCACCGGGCTGCTCGTCCCCACCGGAGACCGCGAGGAGCCCGTCGGGCACCGTCCGGCGGCGCTGTATCGGTTCGAACCTGTCGGAGGTCGCGATGGCTGACGTCACGAGGCTGTTGTTCATGCGCCACCTGCGGACCGAGACCACGTCGCACGTGGTGTTCGATCGCGGCGGGAGCCGGATCCGGAGCGGGCGCGGGCTCGCGTTCTGGTTCCTGCCCCTGTCGGCGAGCATCGCGGAGGTTCCGGTCGACGATCGCGCGCTCCAGCTGCTGTTCACCGCCCACACCCGCGACCACCAGGAGGTCACCGTCCAGGGGGTGGTGACCTGGCGGGTGGCGGACCCGGAGAAGATCGCGTCCCGGGTCGACTTCTCGCTCGATCTGCAGACCGGACGGTGGCAGCGGGAGCCGGTCCAGGTCGTCCAGGCACAGCTGGTCGAGCTGGCCCAGCAGGTGTCGCACGACTGGGTCGCGCGGACCGAGGTCCACGCCGCGCTGTCCGGCGGGGTCGACGCGATCCGGGCCGCGATCGAGGCCGGGTTCGCCGGGGATCGAGGCCTGGCCGAGCTCGGCGTCGCGGTGGTGTCGGTCCGGATCGCGTCGGTCCGACCGACCGCCGAGGTCGAGCGGGCGCTCCAGACCCCGACCCGCGAGTCGATCCACCAGGCGGCCGACCGCGCGACCTACGAGCGGCGCGCGTCGGCGGTCGAGCGCGAGCGGGCGATCGCCGAGAACGAGCTGCAGACGCAGATCGAGCTCGCCCGCCGCGAGCAGGAGCTGATCGCCAACCGGAGCGAGAACGAACGCCAGCGGGTGGTCGCCGAGGCCGAGGCGCAGCGGATCAAGGCCGAGGCCGAGGCCGCGCGGTCCGCGGTCGCGAGCGGGGCCCAGGCCGCGTCGATCCGGGTGGTCGAGCAGGCGCGGGCCGAGGCCGAGCAGGCCCGGGTCGCGATCTACCGCGAGCTGCCCCCGCAGGTGCTGATGGGGCTCGCCGTTCGGGATCTCGCCGGGAACCTGCCGTCGATCGAGCACCTGTCGGTGACCCCCGAGCTGGTCGGGCCTGCGCTGGCCCGGATGGCGGATCACTGGTCGGCGGGGTCGTAGGTGGAGCCCCGGGTCGTGCTCGTCACCCGCCCGACGGCGTACGAGGAGCTGCTCGCGGCCCACGGGACCCACCGGCAGGCCGCGTGGTACCTCGAGCGGCAGGGCCAGCAGCTCGACGCGCTGAAGACCGCCCAGGACCGGCGCGACGCGGCGGTGGCGAAGGTCATCGGCGCGATCCCGCGCGGCTGGCGGCAGACCCGGGTCGGTCGGCGCGACCTCGACCGGTTCCTGTTCGAGCCGGAGGACGTGGTGATCCCGGTCGGACCGGACGGCCTGGTCGCCAACGTCGCGAAGTACGTGCGCCAGCAGGTCGTGCTCGGGGTGAACCCGGATCCGGCCGCGATCGACGGGGTGCTCGCCCCCCACCCGGCCGACGCGGTCGCGGACCTGCTCGCCGACCTGGCTGCCGGGCGGGCCCGGATCCGGCTTCGGACGATGGTCGAGGCCACCACCGACGACGGCCAGGTGCTGCGCGCGCTGAACGAGGTGTTCGTCGGGCACCGGTCGCACCAGTCCGCCCGGTACACCCTGCGCGCGTTCGGCCGGACCGAGCGCCAGTCGTCGTCGGGGCTGATCGTCGCGACCGGGACCGGCGCAACCGGCTGGGCGGCGTCGATCGCGCGGGTCGCGGCCCCGACGGTGGCGTTGCCGGGTCCGACCGACCCGGTGGTGCTCCTGTTGGTCCGCGAGGCGTGGCCCAGCCGGACGACCGGGGTGACGCTCGGCGGCGGGCGGGTCGAGGCCGGCGCGGTCGAGGTCGTGTCGGAGATGGACGACGGCGGGGTCGCGTTCGGCGACGGGATCGAGCAGGACGCGATCCCGCTCCCGTTCGCCCGCCGGGTGACCATCGGGCGGGCCGCCGACGGCCTCGCGTGGGTGGCGTAGTGGAGACGGCACCGTACCTGACGCTGCGGGAGACCTGGCCGACCGAGGGTCGGGTGATCCTCGCCCGGTACAACGCGGACACGATCGTGGTGTACCAGGCGTTCCGAGCCGAGATCGCCGACGCCGCCGTCGCGGCGCAGCGGTTCGTGCCTCCGTTCTCGCTCGACCGCACGAGCTGGATCAAGCCCGGGTTCCTGTGGATGATGCACCGATCGAGCTGGGCGACCGCGCCGGGCCAGGAGCGGGTGCTGGCGATCACGGTGGCGCGCGCGGGGTTCGAGGCGATCCTCGCGGCGGCGGTGCCGTCGTCGGCCCCCCGGGACGGGACTCCACATGCGGAGTGGCATCGGGCGGTCCGCCGGTCGGACGTGGTGGTGCAGTGGGACCCGGACCACGGACCGGGCGGGGAGAAGCTCGCGCGGCGGGTGATCCAGCTCGGCCTCCGACGGGAGATGCTCCGGCGGTACGTCGAGGACTGGACGGTCCGGATCGAGGACCTCACGCCGTTCGTGGCCAGCCAACGGGGCGCGTGGGCCCGGGATCGGGCGTCGCTGCAGGTGCCGATCGAGCGGCCGTGGCCGTGACCCAGGCCCGTTCTGCTCCGTCCGTCGGATCGGGACACCGGACACCGGACAGTGACCCGCCCCTCTCAGATCAGGTTCGCCACCACCACCCCGCCGATCGCGGTCGCCAGGTGGTTCGCGAGGATCAGCAGCACCACGTCGGCGAACCGACGCCACCACCACGGCAGGCCCGCGACGAGCGCCGCCGCGGTCAGCGCGTGCAGCCCGATCACCAGGAACCCGGCGAGCTCGAGGCCCCACCGCTGCCCCACCGCGCCCAGCGCGAGCGGGAGCGCCGCGTGGACCGGCAGAGTCCACCGCGCCCACTGCCACACCGGAGATCCCGGAGACACGGCAGCCACCGGAGCCACAGAATCGCCGCCGCGCTCGTCGGCCATGACCTCAGGATACCGCGAACGCCGCCGCGAGGTCGTCTAGCAGGTCCTCCGGGTCCTCGAGCCCGATCGACAGGCGGACGAGGTCCGGCGGGAGCGTGCGTTCGCCCGCCGGGATCGACGCGTGGCTCGACCGGCACGGCAGCGTGACCACCGAGTGGGCGCTCCCGAAGCTGACCGATCGGGTGAACCACCGGAGGTGGTCGGCGATCGCGCTCGAGCGCGCCTCGGACCCGGTGGTGAACGACAGGACCGCCCCGGGTCCCGACGCCTGGCGGGCGTGGAGCGCGCGGCCGGGGTGGCGATCGAGCCCCGGCCAGTACACCGCGGTCACCTCCGGTCGCTCGGCCAGCCACCGCGCGATGCGACCGGCGGTGCGCTGACCCCGGTCGATCCGGACCCACAGCGTCTCGAGTCCCCGGAGGACCAGCCACGCCTCGAACGGCGCGAGCGCGGTGCCGACCGCGTTCCGGGCGAACCCGAGCCGCTCCGCCAGCGCGTCGTCGGAGGTGACGATCGCGCCGGCGGTCGCGTCGGCGTGGC
>JBEBJW010000281.1:0-7554 GCA_040079715.1 Myxococcota bacterium
CCACGCAACCGGTCCATGCGCACCACCGACGCGTCCGGCCGTCGCGCCTGTGCGTCGTCGCCCAAGGTATATTCCGTACCGTCCGGAAAAGCCAAGGCGGTCGGGTTCGCATGGCAACCGGCTCGCAACCGCGCGAAAATCTCTCCGGCGGTGTAAGCGGCATCGACGTTCAATTCGCGCTCCACCTGTTCGCCGTCACGTTCTGCGCGCTGCCGTCGGTCGGCAGCGGGATGAACCGGACCGCGTGGCGCCAACCGACCGTCCAGGGCGAGTTCGCCGCGTGGACCGCCCGGCTGAACGGCTTCGGGATCGCGATCACCACCCCGGAGCTCGAGGAGCTCCTGTGGGCGTTCGCCGAGCGGTACGAGGGGTGGCGGGCGGTCGTCCTCGCGCCGTTCGATCCGTACTTCCTGTACTGTGGCACCTGGCAGTCGTGGAAGATGTTCGTGGCGCCCCACCGGTTCCCCGGGCGGCTCGAGATCGAGGTCGACCGCGGTTCGGGCTGGGAGCCGGCGTACGTCGCCCGGTCGCGCGAGCACGCGTGGATGGCGTCGTGGCTCGACCACGACCGGTTCCGCGCCGCCACGTTCCGGTACGCGTGGGAGATGTACAAGACGCCGCGCGCGCAGTTCGCGGACTGGGTCGCGGTCCAGGCCCGGGAGGCGTTCCCGGACGCGCGTCGGGTCCGGGTGTCGTTCGTCCGGTACCGGACCCGGTCCCCCGAGGAGGTCCGCGCCGGGACCCCGGCGGCCGAGAAGCGCGAGCTCGCGCAGGTCCGCGATCTGCGGGCGGCGCGATGACCGTCCCCGGCGCCTGGACGCGGTGGGTCGACCGGGTCGCCGCGACCGAGTCGGCGACGTCGATCGCGCTGTTCCGGATCGGGATCGGCCTCGGCGCGCTGCTGACGATCGGGTCGGTCGCCAGCCGCGGCCTCGTGCCGGTGCTGTGGGTCGACCGCGCCCTCGGCGGGTACCGCGCCCTCGGCGACGGCCCGTGGCTCGTGTCCGCCCTCGGCGGGCCGAACCCGACGGTGGTGTGGGGGCTGGTCGCGGTGGCGCTGGTCGGCGCCGCGCTGCTGACCCTCGGGATCGGGGGTCGGGTGGTCGCGTTCGCCACGTTGGTCGCCTGCACCAACCTGGTGTCGATCAACGCGCACGCCGGCGGCTCGTACGACGACCTGTTGACCAACGGGCTGTGGTTGGCGGTCCTCGGCGGCGGGGAGGCCACCCTGTCGGTCACGGCCCGGATCCGCACCGGCGCGTGGTGGCCGCCGGCCGAGGTGCTGGCGTTCCCCCGCTGGCTCACGGCGTGGCAGCTCGTGCTGATGTACCACACGACCGGGCTGCAGAAGGTCAGCGCGTACTGGGTGCCGGGGGGCGACGCGAGCGCCCTGTACTACATCCTGCAGCAGCCCGAGTGGCACCGCCGGGACATGAGCGCGCTCGCGTACGTGTTCCCGCTGACCCAGCTCGCCACCACCGTCACCTGGCTGTGGGAGGTCACCGCACCGGTCTGGCTGCTGGCGACCTGGTACGGCGCGACCCGGGATCGGCCCGGATGGCTGCGCGCGTGGTCGAACCGGCTGCACCTGCGGACGGTGTACGCGGCGATCGGGATCGGGATGCACGTCGTGATCTGGGCGACGATGGAGGTCGGGCCGTTCTCGCCGCTGTCGCTCGCGTTCTACGTCGCGATGGTCCACCCGGAGGAGTGGGAGCGGCTGGCGGCGCGGTGGCTCCCGGCGAGGCTCCGGCCGGGGCTCCCCGCCGACGGGGCGGTCAGCCCGGCAGGGTGACGGTGAACGTCGTCCCGCGCCCGGGCGCGCTCTCGACGTCGATCGCGCCGCCCATCGCGGTGACGAGCCGGTGGACGATCGCCAGCCCGAGGCCGGCCCCCTCGCGCCCGCGGGCTGACGGGAGGCGGCGGAACGGCTCGAAGATCGGCGCGAGCTCGTCGGCGCACATCCCGATCCCGCTGTCGCGGACCCGGAACGTGACCGCGCGGCCGGTCCGCTCGATCCCGAGCGCGATCGTCCCGGCGTCGGTGAACTTCGCCGCGTTCCCGAGCAGGTTGATCAGCACCTGGCGCAGCCGGGTCCGGTCGACGTCGAGCGTCCCGGCGTCCGGCGCCACCCGGACCTCCAGCGCGGTGTCCTTCGCGGCGGCGAGCGGGCGGATCGTGTCCGCCACGTCCGCTGCGAGCCCGGCGAGATCGACCGGCTCGGGGACGAGCTCGATCCGACCGGCCTCGATCCGCGCCAGATCGAGCAGCTCGTCGATCAGCCGCAGCAGGTGCCCGGCGGCGCTCCGGATCCGGTGGAGGTCGCCGCGGGCGGTGGCGGGATCGAACTCGTCGAGCAGGAGCTCGGTGTACCCGACGACCGCGTTCAGCGGGGTCCGCAGCTCGTGGCTCATCCGCGCGAGGAACGTGCTCTTGGCGCGGCTCCCCTCGAGCGCGGCGTCCCGGGCCTGCTCGGCGTCGGCGAACGCGGCCGCGAGGCGGGTCCGCATCGTGTGGAACCCACGGATCAGCGCGTCGACCTCGCGGTGGGTCGGGTCGGGCAGCGGCGCGTCCCACCGGCCCCGGGCGAGCTCGTCCGCGGCCGCCGCCACCGCCAGCAGCGGGCGGGTGACCCGCGCCCCGACCGACCCCCCGATCCCGATCGCGCCGGCGACCAGCAGCAGGCCGAACGCCGCGGTCAGCCGCGCGTCCCGATCGATCCCCGCCGCCACGACGGCCGTCGGGACGTTGATCAACAGGACCCAGTCGAGCCCGCGATCGTCGGCCAGCGGGGCCGCGTACACGTAGACGTCCGGCGCGTCGAGGTGGACGGTCACCGGCGATGCGAGCCCGGCCAGCCGAGGGCCGATCGCCGCGGCGGCCGCCTGGACCAGCGGGTCCGCCACGTCGGCGGCGTTGACCCGGCGGGCGGTGCCGTCCGGGTCCACCACGAACGGCAGATCGGTCGTCGAGCTCGCGACCAGCGCGCCGTCGCGCTCGACGATCACCACCGACGCGCCGGGCCCGAGGGACGGGGTCCGGAGCAGGGCCGACAGGTGAGCGAGCTCGAGGTCCGCGCCGGCGACCCCGATCACCGCGCCGGTCGGGTCGGTGACCGGCTCGACCGCGGTGATCCCGATCCGGGGCGACCCGCGGCTCGCGTACTGGTAGATCGGGCTCCACACGGGCTCGCCGGCGGCGATCGCCGCGCGGTACCACGGGCGGGCCCGCGCGTCGTACCCGTCGACGAACCCCAGCCGGTCGCCGACCGGGTCGCCGCGGTCGTCGAGGGCCCGGACCTCCTTGCCGGCGTGGTCGGCGGTGGTGACCTCGACCCGGAACCCGCCCGCGGTCCGCTCGACCCCGAGGAACCCGCCGGCGGCGGCGCGCCCGAGCTGGACGTAGCTGACGGTCGGCGCGGCCCGGAGCTGATCGAACAGGTGGCGCCGGAGGCGGTCGTCGTCCGGGACCCCCGCGAGGCGGAACAGGGCCGCGTTGGCCGCGTTCGCCGCGTGCGGCGCGTCGAGGAGGGGGCGCAGCTCGGCCGCGACCCGCCGCCCGACCTCGGCCTGGACCCGCACCGACATCGCCTCCGCGGTGCGCCGGGCGCTCCACCAGCCGACGAGGCCCGCGCTGCCGACGCCGACCACCAGCGGGACGACGATCGCGGCGAGCACGATGTGGGCGAGGGATGGCCGGGCCATGGTGCCCGATCGGCCGGGGGGCGCCGCGCTCGGGGTTCACCGGGTTTCCCTCCTCGGCTCACGGCGCGATCGCGACCCCGACCCCCTGGGTGGTGGGATCGAACGACGGATCCAGCGACGGCAACCCGAGCGCCCCGATGTCGTTCGGCACGGTCCAGGTCTGGCCGGTGAACGAGACCACCGTGACCGCCCACACCCCGGCCGGGAGCGCGTCCGGCGCGGTGAGCGGGACGAGGTCGAACGGGCCGTTCGCGTCCTCGCCGGCGACGCCGTCCGCGTGGTAGTGCCGGGCGGTCCCGGTGAATGTGACCGACAGCTCGCCGAGCGGGACCGGCACCCCCACCGGCGCGAGCTGGCCCGCGATCGCGCTCGGCAACACGCCGGCGGCCTGGGCGAGCCCGCCGAGCTCGAGCGCCATCGGGAACGCCTCCGACACCCACCGCTCCGGCAGCTCCTGGCCGTCCCAGTCGAACGCGCCGAGCTCGCCGGCGTACTCGAGGTACACCCGGGGCCAGATGTCGAGCAGGCCAGCCTCCGCTTGGGCCTCCGCCGGGTACGGGTCGACCACCCCGTCCCCGTCGGCGTCGACCAGCAGCAGCGGCAGCGACGTGCCGCACGGAACCACCGTCGCCGGGTCGCACGCGCACAGCGGCTGGTCCGGGGTGCAGGTCGCGTCGGTGCCGCACGCCGGGCCGAGCGTCAGCGGCAGGGTCTCGGAGAACGCCGTCGCGATCGTGGTCGGACGGAGCCGGAACAGCGGGTACGCCGACTGGGCCAGGATCTCCCCCAGCGCCAGGCGCGGCGTGCCGACGAACGCGAACGCCGGGCGCTCGAGGGTGAACGGCTGGCCGATCAGCACGGTCACGTCGTCGACCAGGCGCCCGCCGCGGAGGGTCACCGGCGCCGGGGTGGCGGTCACCAGGTCGCCGACGTGCGCGCCGCCCCAGTCGCCGCAGGTCGCGCCCGCGAGCACCGACGTGAACGGGTTGAAGTCGTGGTCGACGTCCATCAGCGCGGTCACGAGGTAGCTCCCACCGGGCAGGTGGGTCGACGACCACGGCGCGGACTGGAGCCCGGCCGCGGGGCCGGTGAACGCCGACGCCCCGACGGTCGAGAACGTCACCGGGGAGCCGGTCCCGGCGGGGGGCCCGGGGTCGTCGGCCGCGAACAGCGTGACGAACGTGGTCGACGGGTCCCCGACCCCGGCGAACACGACCTCGCCGTGGACCGCGTTCAGGATCCCGCCCGCGGGCGGCTGGACCGGCGCATCGTACGCGCAGCCCGCGATCGTCGCTGCCAGGAGGAGCACGGCGCGCATCAGAACCTCCACCCGACCGACCCGTACAGCCGGCCGGTCACGTACTGCCCCTCGGGGTGCTCCTGGAACCCGTCGCCGAACAGCTCGGTCAGGTTCCACGCGGTCACCCCGAGCTCGAAGTCCTCGTCCGGGAACGGTCGGACCGCGACCCGGGCGCTCGCGAGCAGCCGCGGATCGAGGTGGGCCTGGGTCACCAGCAGCGCGAGCGTCTGCGGGTCGTAGGTCCGCAGCCCCCACTCCTGGGCCGACAGGTACGACAGGTCGAACGACACGTCGGTCCGGTACGGCGTGCGGTAGCTCGCGCCGGCGTTGACCTTCAGCGTCGACGACGACTTGTCCGGGTTCGTCTCGGCCCCCACGGTCTCGAGCACCTGGCTCAGGCTGAGGTTGGCGTACAGATCGAGGCCGTCGGTCGGGAACAGCTCGACCTCCGCCTCGACCCCGGCGCCGGTGTAAACCGGATCGAGGTTCACCCACCCGGTGTTGCCGATCTCGATCCCGCCGCTCACCGGGTCGTACGGCTCGAGCCCGAGCGTCACGTCGTCGAGGTAGATCAGGTCGGTGACCCGGTTCAGGTACACCGCCACGTCGGCCTGGTGGTAGTAGGTCGACTCGTCGTGCAGCCCGACCTCGACCGTGGTGACCCGCTCGGGCGTGAGGTCGCGGTTGCCGAAGTCCTCGATGTACACGCCGTCGACCGGGGTGGGCAGGTCGAACTGCATGTACGACTCGATCGCCGTCGGGGCCCGGTACGCGCTCCCGGCCGTCGCCCGGAGGCTCGTCTTGTCGAGCAGGCGGAACAGCAGCGCGCCCCGCGGCGAGATCGTCTGGTCGATCGGCAGGAGCGGGTGGGCGTCGATCCGGAGCGACCCGACCGCCGACACGCGCCCGATCGTGGCCTGCTCGTTCGCGAACACCTGGAAGTGGTTCTCGACGTACGCCTCGTCGAACCCGCCGGCGAGGTACCCGAACCGGATCGCCTTGTACCGCCAGCCGCCGCCCGCGTTGAACCGGTGCGACACCGGGCCCGTGTCGAACGTGACCGGCGCCTCGACCTCCACGTCGACCACGTCGTTGTCGAGGTCGCTGTCGAGGTTCCGCTCCCCCGCGTACGACAGCCACGGGCCGGTCGAGCCGGTGGTCCCGTTCCAGAACGTCCGCAGGTGGAGGTTCTCGATGAACAGGTCGCCCCGCAGGTACCGGTGCTCGAGGGTGATCCCGTAGTTCGGGAGCGCGCCGATGTTGAAGTACTCGCTCTTGCTGTTCGACAGGCCGCCGGTCACGCTGACCGCCCCCCACGACCCGAGCTGGCGATCGACCCGCGCGTTCATCCGGAGCGCCTCGAGGCCGGTGTCGTCGTCCTCGAAGTACGGCTCGACGGCGGAGGCGGGCACGTCCGCGAGATCGACCTCCTTCGACCACCGCCCGTGCTGCTGGATCCCGGCCGAGATCCGGTACGACGTGGCGCCGTCGCGGCCGGTCGCCACCGCCGCTGCCCGGCCGATCCCGAGGTTGCCGACGGTGCCGGTGACCACCTGCGGACCCTCGCCCGGGGTGCGGGTGATGATGTTGATCACGCCGGTGACCGCGTTCGCGCCGTACACCGCCGACCCCGGACCGCGGATCACCTCGATCCGCTCGATCTCCTCGAGCTCGATCGGGATCGAGCCCCAGAACGTGATCCCGAGGAAGTCGAGGTAGGTCGACCGGCCGTCGACCAGGATCAGCACCTTGTTGTTCAGCTTCCGCTGGAACCCGCGGATCGCCACGTCGGAGTGGCCGGCCGCGGGGCTCATCACGTCGACGCCGACCACCCGGCGCAGCAGGTCCGGCACGTCGAGGACGCCGGACAGCCGGATGTCGTCGGCGGTGAGCACGGTGACGGTGGCCGGCGAATCGAGCGGATCCTGCCCGACCCGGGACGAGGTGACGACGACGCGCTCGTACGCCTCTTCGAGGAACGCGGTCTCGGCCAGCGCCCCCTCGGCCGCACCTTCGGTCGGCGCGGTGCCTGCCGGCTCACCCGGCGCCGGCGTCGTCGCCGCGGTCTCCTCGGTGGCCCGGTGCTGGAGCGCCTCGGTCAGCGCGCCGAGCTCGTGGGCGATCGCGTCGAGCCGCGCGAGCTCCTCGTCGGTCGGGCCGAGGTGGGCGCCGTCGACCGGAGCCGCCGGGCCGACCGCGACCGGCGCCTGCTGCTGGCCGAGCCGGGCCTCGAGCACGGCGATCACCGGCTCCACGTCGGCCGCCTTGTCCGGCGCGGCGTCGCGGAACAGCCGGTAGTAGGTCAGCGCGTTCGGCAGATCGTCGAGGTCGGTGTACGCCTTCGCGATGTTGTACAGCGTGGCGGGGTGCGGGTACGCCTCTTGCGCGGCGAGGAACCGCTGGAGCGCGATCTCGTAGTTGCCCTCCTGGGCGGCCGCGAGCCCGGCGGCGAAGTGCCGGCGGGCGTCGTCCTTCGGGTCCGCCCACGCCACCGTCGGGATCGCCCAGAGCCCGAGCCCGGCCAACATCCACCACCGCACGGCGCTCCCC
>JBEBJW010000282.1:0-7554 GCA_040079715.1 Myxococcota bacterium
GCGCGGTGAACCATCGAGGGGGCAGACGCAGGCGCATGGGATACCCTCGGTGGGAAGCCCCGCGGCGGCCTGCGGCTGGTATTCCCACTGCAGGCCGGGTACAACGGGTCACCTCAACTGTACTCGCGACCCGAGCGCACTGACCACCCACCATGGCCAATCCGTTCTCGCTTCTCCCATCGGCCAGGAAGTCCGAGCGACTCACCGCCGACGAGGAGAAGGACATCGCCCGCGCAATCCGGCGGGCTGAAGACGCGGCACGGCAGGCGATCAGCGCCCACGTCGCCGCCGACTCGATCCTCAAGCGCCGTCCCGACCGCGCCGAGCGCACCCGTGCGGGCGCGGTCGACCGGCTGGAGGCCGCGGTCGAAGCCGTCTGGCGCGCCGGGAAGGACGATCCGGACTTCAAGTCGCAGGCCCGCGCCGCGAAGGGGGCGTGGGCGCAGGCCGAGTCCCTGCGGTGGCGGCTCGCGATGAGCGGTCGGCGGATCGCCCACGGCGAGGCCCGCAAGCTGGCCGGCCCGTTCATGGACGAGGAAGATCTCGTCCAGGAGGGCTACATCGGCCTGCTGCGCGCCGCCAAGCGGTTCGATCCGGATCGCGGGATCCGGTTCAGCACCTACGCGCGGTGGTGGGTGCGGGCGCAGATGACGCGCGCGATCGACCACACCGGCCGGCCGGTGCGGCTGCCCGGGTGCGCCGTCGAGCAGACCCGGAACCTGCGCAAGGCGATCAAGCGGTTCGAGGCGGCCGGGATCCCGTACGGGATCGCCGAGCTCGCCGAAGAGGTCGGGATCGACAAGGAGCGCGCCGAGCTGCTCCTGTCGCAGGGCAACACGATCAGCCTCGAGCAGCCGGTCGATGACGGTCCGCGTCCTCGTCCGCTCGAGCGGTTCCTGTCGGACGAAGACGCGATCCAGCCCGACGTGGACGCGATCCAGGCCCAGGAGCTGACCCGGATGCACGAGGCGTTCTCGATGGTGCTATCCGAGCGCCAGCGGTTCGTGCTCACCCGGCGGTACGGCCTCGAAGACGGCGAGTTCCGCACGCTGTCCGAGGTCGGCAAGGAGATGGGGCTGTCGCGCGAGCGGGTCCGGCAGATCGAGCGCGAGGCGCTGATCCGGCTCCGCGAGCAGTCGCACATCCGCGATCCGAGCAAGCGCCGCCGTCCAGAAGACGAAGACGGCGACGAGCTCGTCGAGCCGGAGTGATCGGCGCGCGCCGATCGCGCTGGGTCGCTGGGATCTGGGCCGCTGGGACCTGGACCCTGGCGGCTTGCGACGACCGCGGCGGCGGCGGTCCGTCGCCCGCGCCGGTCGAGCCGTCGTTGACCGAGACCAGTGCCACATCCGATGGGTCGACCTCGGTCCAGGTCGTGGCCCGGTGGACCCCGGCGCCGGGGTACACCCTCGGCCCAGTGCTGCTGGTCGGCGACATCGACGGCGACGGGTACGTCGACGCCGCGATCGGCGCCGATCCGACCGTCGACGACGGGGAGGGCGGGTCCGACACCTCGATCCTGCGCGGACCGCTGCGGCAGGCCAGGGTGGTCCCGCGCGACGAGGCGATCCACGTCGACGACGCCGCGATCGACCTCGCGTCCGACATCGACGGTGACGGCCTCGTGGATCTCCACCTCGCGACGCCCGACGGCCGGTGGGTGCGCGGGCCGCTGCCCGACCGGATCGACGCCGCCGCGGGAGAGCGGTGGGACGGCTGGTTCGTCGACGTCGACCAGGACGGGTTCCTCGACCGGCTCACCGCCCCCGACCCGACCACGATCGGGGTGGTGCTCGGCCCGGCCGCGCGGTGGGGCGAGCCCGCGGACCTCGTGATCGTCGCTCCGTGCGCCCCGGAAGGGGGGTGGGATCTCCGGTCGGATCCGGATTTGACCGGAGATCGCCGCCCGGACGTGTTCCTGGTCGACTACGACGCGAGCTGCGGGCCGTTCGCGTTCCCGGTGCCGGACCCGGGCGGCGTCGTGCACCTCCTGCGGGAGATCGTCCCGGCGTATCGGGCGCTGCCGGACCAGACCGGCGACGGCCTCTGGGACGTGCTGACGGCGTTCGACGACGACCCGCGGCTCGTCCTCGTGCCGGGACCGGTGACGATCCGGGACGGGTGGATCGGCCCCGCGCCGCCGCCGGCCGCCCGGGTCCACCTCCCGGACCTCCGGCCGCTGGGGGCGGACCTCGACGGCGACGGGTACCACGAGCTGTTCGACCCGGCGGACTGGCGCGTGTGGTTCGGCCGCGCGGATCGGCTGGCGGTGCCGGATCTCGGCCCCCACGTCGGCGGGACGGAGAGCCCGGCGGGGTTCGCGGAAGACGGCGTCTGGGCGACGCTGATCCCGAGCCGGTTCGGCAGCCTGGTCGACGTGGTCGACGTGGCGCCGCTCCCGTAGGCGCGAGCGCGAACGCGCGAGCGTGCTGCCGCAGGACCGGTGGACGGCGGGGACGGCGCGATCGAACGTGGCATCTGCTGCCGCAGGACGGGGTGAACGGCAAGACGGCGCGATCGAACGCGGCTTCTGCTGCCGCAGGACTGGGGTGGCCGGGGGACGGCGCGATCGAACGCGGCATCCGCTGCCGCAGGACCGGGTGGACGCGGGGACGGCGCGAGGCGCTGGTCGCCGAGGTGAGCGTGGGGGCCCTCCCCCCCGGACGGCGGGACCGGGATATCGCGCGCTCCGCGTCCGGCCAGGTCCGCCCTTCCCTTCGGCTTCGTCGGCAAGCCGACGGCCTGCAGGGTCCCTGGCGAACCCGGCCTCCCGCTCCACGCGCTGGTCGGGTGGCATCTACGCCGTCCGGGGGGGAGAGTGGGGCCGCGGATCGTGGTCGAACGAGCGAGGAGGCGGGCAGATGCGCAAGATGTCCGTCGGCGACGAGGCTCACATCCAGGGCCGGTGTCGGCCCCGGTCCACCGCGCCGAACCGCCGAGCTGCCGCACCGCCAGAGCCGAACCACGGGGCTCCGGCCCCGCCCCACCGGCTGAGGACGGCGGTCGCCGGGTCCACATGCGGCGAGGGCGGCGACGAGGCTCGCGGGCAGCGCCGGCGTCGGCCCGGGGACGGACGCCGCCCCGCACAGGCCCTCCCGCACCACGTACAGGCCGCCCACCAGCGCGCGGAGCGGGAGGCAACGTCCGGCGGAACCGCTGCAGGACCCATGACCGCCCCTTCGTGCCGACCACGCTCGCGTCCGAAGCGGTGCCGGACGTGGCCGGACGCGCCGCGCGCGGTATCCCGTAGAACGTGGTGCGGGAGGGCGGCGGTCCCAGCGCTCGCCTCGTCCTGCGGCAGCGCGCCCACGCCGTCCCTGCCATCCACCTCGTCCTGCGGCAGCGGAAGCCGCGTTCGATCGCGCCGTCTTTGCCGTCCACCCGTCCTGCGGCAGCAGCAGCCGCGTTCGGTCGCGCCGTCTCTGCCGTCCACCTCGTCCTGCGGCAGCACCAGCCGCGCTCGATCGCGCCCCAGCCGTTCGGCTGGGGGCCGGGCGGCCGTCAGAGCCCGTGCGGCAGGCTCGGGTTGCCCTCGCCGATCGAGCCCATCCGCACCGCCGCCTCGATCCGATCGCGGACGTACGTGATCGCGCCGTCGACCGCGTCGCCGAGGGCCTCCCCGCGGGCCAGGCGGGCCGCGATCGCCGACGCGAGCGTGCACCCCGTACCGTGGAACGGCCGGTCCCCGAGCCGCGGCTGCGACCAGCTCCGGGTCGTGCGCCCGTCGACCAGGCTGTCGACGATCTGGTGCCCGACCACGTCGCCGCCGGTGATCAGGACGGGGACCCCGGCCCCCGCGGCCCACCGGAGCGCCGCGTCCCGCCCGGGCGCGCCGGCCAGCACCGCGGCCTCGTCGAGGTTCGGGGTGGCGACGGTCGCGAGCGGGATCAGCTGATCGCGCACGATCCGCTCCGCGTCCGGGTCGAGCAGGCGGTGGCCGGTCGACGCGACCATCACCGGGTCGACCACGATCGGCGGCCGGTCCCGCAGCGCGGACAGCACCTCGACCACCACCGCGACGTGGGCGGCGGATCCGAGCATCCCGAGCTTGATCGCGCCGACCGGGAAGTCGTCGAACACCGCCTCGAGCTGGGCCCGCAGCCCGTCCGGCGGGACCGGGTCCACCCGGCGGACTCCGCGGGAGTTCTGGGCGGTGATCGCGGTGATCGCCGACATCCCGAACACCCCGTGGGCGAGGAACGTCTTGAGATCGGCCTGGATCCCGGCGCCGCCGCCGGAGTCCGAGCCCGCGATGGTCAGCGCGGTGGGGTAGGGGGTCCGGGTCGGTAGCGTCATCGGGCGCCCGTAACCCGCATCACCGGCGGGTCGCGGACTCCCCCTGGGCGATCAGGCCGATGAACACCCCGAGGAACAGCGCGAGCGCGCTCCACAACAGCAGCGACAGCACCCCTGCCGCGGTCGGCGCGAGCAGCCCGAGGGTGCTCATCGCGAGCGCGCTCACCCCGACGCTGACCGACCCCGCGAGCAGGAACGTCGGCAGGGCGCGGATCGCGAGCGTGCCCCACCGCGCCGCGGCGGACGTCGGGCCCGCGGTCAGCCGCGGACCGAGATCGTTCAGCAGCAGCCCGTAGCTCGCCGCCAGCGCCAGCCCGACGGTGAACCCGTACCGGCCCCACGCGTGATCGTGGACCAGCGCGAGCCACGGCTCGCCCACGTCGAGCACCAGGAACGTCCCGCCGGCGACCGCGGCGAACAGCGGCATCCGGTGGTTGGTCGCGGTCGGCAGCCGGATCCGGTCGGTGACCGCCACCCGCAGCACGTCGGCGTCGGCGAACCGCAGCAGCCCGAGCAGGTCCGCGTGGATCCGCCGGATCTCGGTCACCGGCAGCAGCGCGAGCTGCTCGGGGTCCCGGATCACCGCCGCCAGCGCCGCCTCGTCCGCCCGCTCGAGCACCCGCGACACCGACTCGACCGCCGCCCGCGACGCGTGGCCCTCCGCCAGCGCGTCCTGCGACCGGAGCTCGAGCCGGTGGAGCAGCGAGCCCACCAGCAGCGTCTCCGGCCACCCGAGCGGCCCGATCTGGATCAGCAGCGCCCGCGACGCCGCGCACAGCTCCTCGTGGTGCTCGGCGGTCACCCCCGGCCGCGCCGCCCGGACCATCCGGACCGCGGCCCGCAGCCGGTTCGCAGCCTTCACCGCCCCGCCGCGCTTCTCCGCGAGCGACCCCCCCGCGTCGGTCCGGGACCCGGCCAGCCACCACGCGAACCCGACCAGCCCGCCGCGCGGATCCGACCCGAGCGCCACGTCCTCGAACGTGGTCAGCCAGGCCTCGTCGTCGAGCGGGTCGATCTCCTGGCGGACCGCGTCCCGGAGCGCGGTCGCCAGCCCGCCGAGCGCCGTCCCGACCGGATCCGCGGGGCCGAGCAGCGCGGTCGCGGCCGACACGAGCTCGGCGAACGCGGCGGCGATCGACGGGACGTCGGCGTGCTCGTCCCGGCGCTGATCGAGCGCGCTCACCGCCCGGACCATCGCCGCGAGGTTCGACGCCCCGGTCGACCCGAGCTCGGTCCGCAGCACGATCCCGAGCTCGGCGAACGTCTTGTACGGCGGGTCCTGCTGGAGCAGGTTCCACAGGAACCGCACCTGGTCGGTCGGGGTCGGCAGCTCGCGCAGGATCCGCTCGGCCTGGACCGCGACCTGTCCGGCGACGAACCCGTCCTGGATCGCGCCGATCCGCAGGACGTTGTCCGGATCGAGCACCACGTCGCGCATCAGGGTCCGGATCGTCAGCGACCGCTCGGCGAGGGTCACGCACAGGCTCGGCTCGCCGATCTGCGCCACCGTGCCCCGGAGCGCGCCCCGCGCCGCCGCCGGGCAGGCCACCCGGACCACCGACTCCCACGGCAGCGGCCCCGCGTCCGCCGTCGCCATCAGCAGCCGGGTCTCGGCGATCAGCGGCGCCCGCCGCCGCTCGGGGACCACCGCGAACCGATCCGGGTCGAGCAGCTGCCGGAGGCGCGCGATCAGCCCGTCGACCGGGTCCGCGGGGTGGTCGGACCCGATCCGCCACCGGATCGCGTCGGTCGCCTCACCGGCCGCGGCGACGATCTGCGCCACTGCGTCGTCGTCTCCCCGGTCCGCGAACCAGGCGGCGGTGACGATCCACTCCCACAGCCCGTCGATCCGCGCCGGCTGCCACCGGGGGGCGATCAGCGCCGCCCGGATCGCGGCCGCCGCCGGCCCCGGCTCGAGCCGCGCGAGCAGCTCGCGGACCGCCGCCTCCGACAGCTCGTCCGCGCCGAGCTCGCCCGCCCGCCGGACCAGCAGCTTGCTGATCCCGTGCGGATCGGTCGGCAGGAGCTCGGTCAAGCCGAGCACGATCACCGACCGATCGGCGTCGTCGGCCGGAAGCGGCATCCCGGCGAGCTTCGTCCCGTCGAGGCCCGCGATCGCCGGGTCGCCGCCGAGCGCCCGCCAGCAGCACCCGAGGAACAGCGTGTGGCGGACGAGGTGGGCGGTGCCGGGGCCGAGCTCGACCTTCGACAGCCCGGTCTTCGGCCACTTGTCGCCGACGGCCGGCAGGCACCGGGCCCAGGTCTCCCGCAGCGCCTCGCGCAGCCCAGCGTCGCCGATCGCCAGCGCGGCCCACGCCCGGCACGCCGACGGCCAGGTCTGCCGCCGCCGGACCAGGAACGCGACCCGGACGAACCGGCGGATCGCGTCGTCGACGACCGGCCGGAGGGCGGCGAGGACCCGGGCCCAGGTCACCGTGTCCGCCTCGGACAGCGCGAGCGGATCGAGGTACGGCCACCGCCCGAGCGCGGGATCGCCGATCAGCGGGGCCAGCGCGCGCGCCTCGTCGGCGTTGCCGTCCTTGAGGATCCACGCCCCGAGCCCGCGCGGCGACGGGTCCCGGCTCCGGTACAGGTCGGCGGCCTTCGCGAGGGCCCGGGTGCCCGGCGGGACCGCGCCCTTCGGCCGGAGCTCGCCGATCGCCGCGACCTCGGCCCGCAGCGCGTGGGCGGCCTCGGCCGACCCGTCCCACCCGAGCAGCCGAGCGGCGAGGTCGTCACTTCCGCCGGACACTGATCCCCTTGCCGTCGGTGGTCTGCAGGAGCACCACCGGGCCGGTGAGCTCGGGCAGCGGCTGACCGCCCACGTCCTGCACGTTGTCGACCACGATCGGCAGCCACTCTTTGTCGAGCACCCGCCGGATCGCGCCGCGGAGCCACATGTCCGCCACGACCTGCCGGCCGCGGCTGGCGAGCCACCACGGGCGCCCGTCGATCAGCACCTTGACCGCGGGGTTGTCGCCGAACTCGAGGCTGACCGGCCCCATGTCGCCGAGCGACAGCGCCTGGCGCGCCGCGACGGTCGACGGGGCGATCCGCACCGCGTCGAGCAGGGCCGACAGCCGGTCGTACACCTTGCCGGCGGCGTCGTGGCGGGCGGTCTCCTTGTCCGTCGCGGCGACCGCGGCGTCCCAGTTCGCCTTCCACTGCTGGTGCGCGCCCGCGTACGACGCCGACGCCCGCAGGGCCGCCTGGGCCTCCGCGACCTCCTCCGAGTCCGGCCGGGGCATCGCCGGCGGG
>JBEBJW010000283.1:0-7551 GCA_040079715.1 Myxococcota bacterium
TCCTCGGACCGCGACTGCATCAGCACCCGCCCCGGGCCGGTGAGCTCGCACACCGCGCCCTCGCCGCCGAGCACCGCCGCCTTGAGGCCGCCGGAGGCCCGCAGCGCGAACTTCACCGACTCCTCGAACCCGACGATGTGCCCGGTGTCGACGACGTACTTCTGACCGGCCGCCAGGACCCGCTCCTCGACGGCGCCGTACGCCGACACGAGCACCGTGCCCGACCCGGTGACCCGGAGCAGCAGCAGGCCGCCGCCGCCGAAGAACCCCTTCGCGCCGCCCCACGAGGTGTCGGTCTTGACCCCCGCGTCGGACGCGACGTACGCGCCGGACTGGAGCAGGAACGCCCCGGCGCCGATCTCGATCGTCACGAGGTCTCCCGGGAGCGACGGCGCGAGCGTGATCTCCCCGCCGGCAGCCGGCGCCTTCCAGGTGTTCTGGAAGAAGCTCTCTCCGCCGAGCATCCGCTTGAACCCGGAGAACAGCCCACCCTCGACCTTGGTCTCGGTGGTCACGCCGTCGCTGTGGCTGACCATCGCGCCGGGCTCGACCCGGATCACCTCGTTCTCGCCCAGCCGGACCACCGCGAGCGAGAACGCCGGACGGTGCTTGATCTCGACTTCCATTTCACCCCTCCTTCCTTCGGTCCCACGAACCGAACCCGATCCGGGGCCGAGCGCCAGCGTTCGTTGCCGGTTGTTGCGACCGGATGGCGGGCGCGCGCATGCGCGGGGATGCGCGCGCGTCGCCTCGATCGCGACGGGGCGCGGATCGGACCCGGTGGACCGCGGGCACGACCCGTGCGGAGCGACCGACCGGAGGGTGAATGGCCACCAGACGACAATTCCTCGCCGGGCTCACCGCGGCGGGCGGCCTCGGGGCGCTCGGGTTCCCGCGGTCGGCGTCGGCCTCGCTGACCGCGAGCCGCCTCGCGTGCGAGACCTACAAGGTGCTGACGATCGACGTGACCCGCGCCGTGTCTCACCGCGACACGCTGTGGGTCGACCAGACCGACGCGACCGACGGGTGGCGGGTGCCGCCCAGCATGGCGTCGGTCGACGCGGAGTGCGTGAACACGACGTTCGCGTTCGGGGCCTGCGCGTCGGGGTACGACGTGCACCTCGGGCCGTGGTGCTGGCCGCTGGTGAACGCCGGCCTGTCGAACCCGTACCGGCTGGCGGTGGTCGGCCACGGGCTGTCCGAGCACGGGCTCGCCCAGGCCTTGACCTTGAGCGGGGTCCAGCTCGGCCGCGCCGGGTTCTGCTCGATGGGGGCCCGGGTCGCGGCCCGGTGGGGCGTCGAGGGCGACGTGCCGCCGTCGTTCGTGGTCGACGCGCTCGGCTCGCCGGTCGCGACCCAGTGGGCGGTCGACACCGGGGCGCTCGGGCCGCAGTACCGGCCGCTGGTGGTGCCGGTCGGCAGCGACGCCTTCAAGACGTCGCTCGACCGGTCGGTGACCCTCGGCGGGGCGCGCAGGGACGCCAAGGATGACCTCGTCGACCTGTACCGCCGCCGGTACGCGACGCTGCTCGCCCACGACGGCGATCGGCTCAGGTCCGCGGACTTCGACACCTACGACAACGCCCTCGACGCGATGATCGACTACCCCCTGCTCCGGGATCTCGTCCAGGCGGGCCCGACCCTCGCGCCCGGCGCCACCGAGCGGACCGGCCCCGCCGCCACCGCGGTCCGGTTCGGCGCCCACCTGCTGTCCGCCGGCGCCCGTCACGTGTCGGTGCTGGCAGGCGGGCTGTTCGTCGACAGCCACTCGAGCGCGTCGTACCAGGCCCACGCCACCCTCCACAACGGCGTGCTGTGGGGGGTCGCGCGGGCGCTCGCCGACGCGTACGAGGACGGCACGCTGAACCTCGCCGACACCCTGGTGGTGATCCGGAGCGAGTTCGGCCGGGCCCAGCAGGACGCCAGCGGCACCGAGCACTGGCCGGCGGCGTACCCGGTGCTGCTGTTCGGCGGCCCGATCCACCAGCGCGGGTTCTCCGGCTCGATCGACGTCGACCCCGAGCCGGACGGCGTGTCGGTCGACGGGTGGTCCCCGACCGACGTCGCGGCCGGGATCGCGCTCGCCGCCGGAGTCGAGCCGTTCCAGAACAACGCGTTCTCGATCACCGATCTGTCGTTCGCCCCCGCCAGCGCCGAAGCCGCCAAGGCGACCCTCACCGAAGGCCTGTTCGGGATCGGCAACGCGCCCGAGACCTGCCCGATCACCCCCGGCGATCTGCCGGAAGGGAGCTGACCGATGCGTACCACCGTCCCTGCGCGCGCGGTCGTCCTCGCGCTGCTGTCCGCCTCCGGTTGCTGGAGCACCACCCCCGACGACGCCGGTGAAGAGGCGTTCGCCGCCTGGGCCACCACCGCGTTCCTCGGCCGACGTCCGTTCTCCCACGACGAGGTCGAGGCCCTCGCGACCCTCGCCGAGACCCATGGCCGCGAGGCGATGCTCGAGGCGCTGATGGAGGAGCCGGAGTTCGTCGACCACTGGTCCACCGTCCTGCTCGAGGACCTCCAGGTCGCCCGGACCGGCGGGTTCGGCGGCGAAGAGCCCGGGGACCCGGCGTGCTGGTCGACCGAGCGCCTGTCGACCCAGTACGACGACGAGCTGGTGGCCCACCTCCGGTACGGGTCGTGGAAGACCGACTTCTGCCCGAGCGTCCGCGGCGGGCTGACGATCCCGAACCCGCCGCCGGCCCAGAGCTCGGGGACCCGCGACGGCTACACCGACTACGCGTCCGGCCGGGCGGCGTGGGACAGCGCGATCCGCGGCACCGGCCCGTCGGTGCTGTCCCGGATGACGCCCCCGACCCGCGACGGCGGCGCGGAGCTGTTCCCGGCCGACACCCTGTCGCTCGCCCGCCCGGTGCCCACGTCCCGCGAGAACCCGGTGACCAGGACCTGCGAGTCGTTCACGATGGCCGACGTGGCGCGGGCGGCGCTGACCGAGGACCACCTCGACGCGCTGTTCCGCGGGGCGCTCGGCCCGACCGCCGCCCTGATGACCGACGAGGACGGCGCGGCGGCGAAGTTCGCCGAGGTGTTCGTCGGGCGGAACCCGGACTGCATGGTGTGCCACACCACCACCTACTCGACCACCGACGGCGTCCCCCGCAACGGCGGGTGGGACCGGTTCGAGCCCGCGAACTGGATCGACCTCGAGGGCACCGCGTTCTCGTGGACCGACGGCGGCGGGGTGTACCACTACGGCGGCAACGGCGGCGGGGAGGTCGCCGACAACCTGCGCCACCTGCTCCGGAGCGACGCCTGGCAGGCGAGCGGCGGCCGGACGCCGTTCGGGATGGTCAAGGCGTGCGTGACCGCGCCCGGGCGATCCGGGATGGCGAACAGCGTCCCGACGAACGCGGCGCTGTCAGCGGGGTTCGCGGGCCTGTACGGGTCGAACCTCGGGATCGGGTCGCTGATCGAGGTCCTGGACGACGGGATCGCGAGCCTCGACTTCGGCGAGATGGTGACGATGCCGGTCCCGGACCCGGACGGCGCGAACGGGGACTTCGACGCGGGCGCGGCGACGGTGGCGGGCTGCAACATGGGGTGCCACCTGACCTCGGGCGGGCCCGAGGAGCTCGTCGAACACACGAAGTACATGAACCCGGCCCGGATCTACGACATCGTCGAGCACGGCGGCCTGGTCGACCCGGCGATGGCCGGGTACGGCGCGGACGTCGCCGCCGACGTGACCCGGTTCCTCGCGCACCACGAGGACCACGTGTCGAACCGGGCGTACACGGTGGCGTCGTCCGGGTGGGCCCACCTGCTCGCGCAGCGGATCGTCGACGACGTGGTCGAGCAGCTCACCGGCCACCGGCTGACGATGCCGCACGGGTTCCCGCGGAACGCCGACACCGCCGACGCGCTCGACCAGTTGACCCGCCAGTTCGTCGAGGACGGCTGGTCGCTCCGGTCGTTGCTGGTGCGGATCGCGCTGTCGGATCACGCCAACCGGCGGGCGCCGCTCGACTCGAGCTGGACCGACCCGTACCCGCTCCCGGCCGTGGTGAACGTCCAGGCGGACACCCAGCTCGACGGCACGGCCCCCGGCGAAGACGCCAACGGGATGGGCGATCTGGTGAACCCGTGGCCGGTCCGGGATCTGCTGTCCCAGCTCCACCACGCGATGCTGTGGCCCGAGCCCGCGTTCACCCCGCCAGAGGACGGGTGGGCGGACCTCGCGTTCCAGCAGCAGACGGGCGCGTACCTGTCGAACCGCGCGCCCGGCGCCCGGAGCGCGAACCTCCCGATGCTGCTCGCGTGGGAGACCGAGCTGAACGGGTGCACCAACCCGGGCGACACCCTCGACTACATCGACGAGCTGGTCGAGACCGACGGGCTGACCGTCCGCCAGGCGATGCTCGCGCTCAAGGACCGGCTGGTGTCGGACGGCCAGTGGTGGAACGACCCGTCGCAGCTGTCCGGCGACGGCGGGGTCGCGAGCCCGGTCCCGCACGAGTCGGACTTCGCGGCCGCGCTGGTGGCCGGCGACGTCGAGGACCCGCTCGACGCCCTCGCGGTCGACCAGGAGCCGGCGCTCCGGACGTACTGCGCGGCGCTCCTCCAGTCGCCGCAGTTCCTGCTCGCCGGGCTGCCGGCGTGGGACGAGGCCCACGCGCCGCCGGACCCGGACCCGGACCTGCCGTGCGTCGACGCCCGGTGCGGGTACCTCGCGCAGTGCGAGCACTACCGCGATGTGGCGAAGGAGCTCGGGTACGACAGCTACTCGTGCACGGTCGCGGTCGATCTGCCCGTGGGCGGGTTCACGAGCCGGTAGGTTGCCACCGGCGCGCCCCCGGGTGAAACCGCCGGGCGCGTCGTGTGGAACCTGGGGGCTGCGATGAAGTACCGGTGGGCGGCGGTGGGCGATCTCAACGCGTTCTTCGGGTTGATGCTCGACAACGTCGTGAACCTCGTCATCCTGGCCGGGATCCTGGTGTACGTGTTCGGGTTCCCGGAGGACATCGTGTACGGGCGGATGTTCCCCGGCACGGCCCTCGGGGTGATGTTCGGCGACCTCGTGTACACCTGGCTCGCGTTCCGGCTGGCGAAGAAGACCGGCCGAGATGACGTGACCGCGATGCCGCTCGGCCTCGACGCCCCGAGCACGATCGGGATGGCGTTCGCGGTGCTCGGCCCCGCGTTCGTCGCCGCGAAGGGCCGCGGGCTGACCCCGGACGAGGCCGGCCTGCACGCGTGGCACGTCGGGATGGCCACGATGGTGCTCGTCGGCGTGTTCAAGCTCGGGATGTCGTTCTTCGGCAAGACGCTCCAGCGCGCGATCCCGTCCGCCGGGCTCCTCGGGACCCTCGCCGGGATCGGCGTCGCGCTCCTCGGCACGCTCCAGCTCGGGGAGCTGCTCCACGAGCCGATCGTCGGGTTCGCCGCGATCGGGATCATCTGGTACTCGCTCGTGTCGCGGATCCGGCTGCCGTTCGGCGCCCCGGAGGTCCTCGTGTCGGCCGCCCTCGGCACCGCGCTGTTCTACGCGCTGTACGCCGCCGGGTGGTCGCACAGCGAGGTCCACCTGTCGGGCGCGTGGCACACCGGGCTCCCGATCCCGTCGCTCGGGTTCGTGTCCGGGATGTCCGAGGCCGTGTTCACCTACCTCCCGGTCGCGGTGCCGTTCGCCGTGCTGACCGTGGTGGGCGGGATCAACGTGACCGAGAGCGCCCGGCTCGCCGGCGACGACTACGACACCCGCGAGATCCTGCTCACCGAGGCGATCGCGACCCTGATCGCCGGGGTCTGCGGCGGCGTGTCCCAGTCCACCCCGTACATCGGCCAGCCGGCGTACAAGGCGATGGGCGGCAAGGCGGCGTACACCCTCGCCACCGGGCTGTTCGTCGGGCTCGGCGGGATCCTCGGGTACATCCCGTTCCTGGCGCAGATCCTGCCGAAGGCCGCGCTGGTGCCGATCCTGTTGTTCGTCGCGGTCGACATCACCGAGCAGTCGTTCCACGCCGTGCCGCGCCGGCACGCGATGGCGGTGACGTTCGCGATGTTCCCGAACGTCGCGCAGCTCCTGCAGATCATGCTGTCGCAGGCGAACGGCGCGCTGCTCGGGGCCCCGCTCGACCCGGTGGGCGTGGCGAAGGCGACCGGCCTGTCACCGGAGTTCGTCGGGACCTCCGGGGTGTTCGTGATGCTGGCCCACGGGTTCATCCTGACGGGGATGCTGTGGGGCGGCGCGCTCGCGTTCCTGGCCGACCGGAAGGCGGGGGCGGCGGCGACGGTGTACGCGGTGTGCGCCGCGTTCACCCTGTTCGGGGTGATCCATTCGGTCAAACCCGACGGCGGGGTGTACCTGCCGTGGGGGGTGCCGACCACCCTGCCGCTCGAGTGGGCGATCGGGTACGCGATCGTCGGGCTGACGGTGTTCGGGCTGTCGTTCACCAAGGAGTTCCGCGCGCCGGTCCTGTCGCACCCGTGACGACCGCGCTCGCGGGCCTGCCGGACGCGGTCCTGGCGCTGCTGCCCGGCGGACTCGACGCCGCGGTCCCGCCGGAGGTCCTCGCGACCTGCGGCGACTGCGCGATGAAGCCCCGGCCCGGGGTCCCGGAGACGTCGTGGGCGCCGGTGTTCCCGGCCGCGTCGCGGTGCTGCACCTACCACCCGGAGCTGCCGAACGTCCTGGTCGGGCGGGCGTTGAACCGGAGCGGACCGGGTGCGGACGCGATCCGGGCCCGGCTCGCCGACCCGGACGGGGTCAGCGCGTGGGGGATCCGGCCGCCGAAGGGGTTCCACCGGCGGTACCACGACCCGACCACCGGCGGGTTCGGCCACGACGACGCGCTGCGGTGTCCGTACTGGTCCGCGACCGCGCCCGAGGGCCGGGGGTGCACGATCCACCTCGACCGGGAGGCGGTGTGCCGGACCTGGCACTGTCGGCTCGGGTCCGGGCGGCGGTCGTACGCGGCGTGGATGGCGGTCAAGGCGCTGCTCGACGGGATCCTGCACACGATCGCCACCCGGTGTGCGTTGCTCGGCGAGGCGCCGGCCGACGGGGCGCCCCCGGCCGCGTGGGAGGCGTGGTTCCGCGGCTGCGCCGACCGGGTCGACCGGTGGACCGCGGCGGACGTCGACGGGCTTCGCGGCGGCCAGCTCGACCAGCTCGCGGCCGCGGTCACGGCGGCGGTGGCGGACCGCGACCGGCCGATGCCGGAGGTGGTGATGCCGTCGGTGACGGCGTGGAACGTCCACCCGCACGGGGTGTCGCTCGTGTCGTGGTCCCGGTGCGACCCGGTGGAGGCGCCGCCGTGGGTGTTCCGGCTGCTGGCGCGGCTCGACGGCCAGACGCCGTGGCGGCGGGCGAAGGCGGAGACGGAGGCAGAGCTCGGCCAGCCGATCGGCGACGACTGGGTGGTGACCCTGTACCGGCGCGGGCTGCTCGGGCCTCCGGAGTACGTGGACGTGGAGCCGGGCCTGTCGGTGTTCCCGCACGTGGTCCTCCGGGGGACGTGAGGACCGCCGCCACGACGCTGTTCGACCGCGCGCTCGCAGGAGCGGCGCCGACGATCGGGACAGGGC
>JBEBJW010000284.1:0-7536 GCA_040079715.1 Myxococcota bacterium
CCGGTGCGTGCAGGCGCGCGCGGCCAGGTCGTCGGATCGCTCGGGCGGGAGGGTCGGGGCCGTCATCAGAGATACTCCGAAAAAAACCGAGACGAACGGTTGGTCTCCCGTTCGTCCCGCCTGGTGTGCAGGCTCAGGCCCCGAGCCGGAGCTCGACGACGATCGACTCGGTCGTGGAGATCGGGCGAATCAGAACCTTCACGTTCACCTGTCCCTTTTCGCGGACCTCCGGCGGATTCGTCTCCGCATCGCACTGCACTTCGTACTCCAAGCCTGCCTTGTCGCCGGTCAAAAGTCCAGCGCCCCACATCCGATCCAACCTGGATCGGACCATCCGGGCGACGGTCTCCCACAACTCCGGGCGTTGCTGCTCGAACACCACCCATTCCGCGTCGCGGCGGAGCTGCTCAGCCACCGCCGAGGCGATCCGTCGGGTGTTGATGTGCAGCCACCGCGGATCCCGCGACAGGGTCCGGGCTCCCCACACCACCACGCCCCGCGCGGGCTGGCTCAGGATCGGGTTGATGTGAGCGTCGACCAGCCGATCGCTCTCCCGCCACCGCACCGGGACGGCCGGGTGGGTCACCCCGCGGATCACCTGGTTCGCTGGTGGCCACTTGACCCCGAACGGGGCGTTCTCGAGCTCGACCCTGGCGTACAACCCGGACACCGGCCCCGACGGCGGGAAGGTGTCGTCGCCGTTCATCAGCCACGGGTAGTACAGGGCGCCGAAGCTGCCGGACTCCCCGACCCGCTCCCGGAGCTCGCCCACCCACCGGATCAGCGCTTCGTCGTGCAGATCTCGGGGCGCGTCGACGATCATGAACCGGTTGTTCATCTCGCGGCAGTGGTCGAGCAGCATGTGGATCGTGGCCTGGCCTGGCACGGTCGCCCGCCCGAGCCGGTCGATCGACACCGGGAGGTACGCGAGGACCGGCATCGTGAGCAGCCCGAGGTTCTCCTCGCCGCGGAGGTGCTCGAGCACGCTGTGGAACGTGAGGTCGAACGGGGTGTCCGACATCAGGTCGTGCTCGGAGGTCAGGCACACCCCGAGGACGTGGCACCGATCGCCGCCGTTGGTGAAGAACGCGTGGACGCTCCGGGCGGTCACCGGGTCGATCAGGCCGGAGATCCCGGACGCGACGAACTCGCCCCACGACGCGAGCGGCTGGTCGATGAAGTCGCCGTGGGACGCCTCGTCCGGCCAGCGCGCCTTCGGGATTGCGCCGAGGAACCCGGTCACGTCGCCGCGGACGAGCCCGCTCTCGTTGCGCGCCTCGCGGGCGTGCTGGATGATGATCCCCGGCCGCATCGCCGCCCCTACCGTGCCTTGTTGATCTTGTCGTTGATCTCGGAGACTTCCTTGACCCACTGGTGCCGTTCCTTGTGGGTCATGTCGAGCAGGGCGTCACGGGTCCAGTGGAAATGGTACGCGAGAAAAGCTACCTCCTTGAAGATGTTTTCAAGGGGGTAGCTCACGATTCCCCCAGGCGGCCGAACTCCTTGTCGAACCGGGCGCCGCACTCGGGGCAGGTGATCGAGACGGTGGCCTCGTCCTCGTTGATCCGGTTGTACATCTCCTCGAGGAACCGCAGGTCGCCGGCGAACAGGTTCTCGATCACGTTGGTGTTGACCTCGGGCAGGTCGCCGAGCCGGGTGATCACCCGCGCGAGCAGCACGATGATCAGGTACGCCCGGTTCCGCTGCACCCGCAGGTCGTTCAGCGGGGCGATCTCGTCCTTCGCGTTCGCGAGGCGCATCACGCCCTCGCGGTGCACGTTGCCCTCGGCGTCGACGTAGCCGCGCGGCAGGACGAACTCGTACTCGGTCTGGAACTCCATCGGTCGGAACCTCGTCGTGGGCCGGGGGGCCCGGCGCTTCGAGCCTGGGAGGGACGTGCCCGGGCGACCCCGCAGGGAGGACCCTCGCGGATCCCGGGCGGTTCGACGGCCGGAGGTCCGGCGCGTCGCAGGGACCATAGCAGACCGATCGCCACCCCGGTACGGTCACCGGACCGACGATCGCTCCGCCCACAAACACGAACCCCCGGGCCAGGCCGGGGGTTCGCCCCACGAGGGGGCCCTATGAGGGGATCGGATCACCCGACGGAGACTACCCGAGCACGCGCTCGACCATCTCCACCGCGAGCTCGACCTTCTCGATCGCCATCTCGGACGAGTCGGACTTGTGCTCCGGGACCGTCCAGGTGCACGGCCACGCCTCGTAGAAGTTGTAGCGGGCGACGATGCTGTTCAGATCGTTGTCGAGGCAGGTGAGCGTGCCCGACCGACGATCGATGATGCCGTCCTCGATGTTCTTCCGCCACTTGAACAGGTCGTCGGTCGCGGTGAACCCACGCTCGAGGACGATGTTGTCGTAGGTGGTGCGGCCCGGCTTCTTGCGGACGACCTTGTCGTTCCCCTGCTTGAACTCGATGATCTCGGTCTTCGAGTTCATCCCGCTCATGCTCTTGAAGCCGCCGATCACCAACCGCTCGCCCGGGGTGATCCCCGCGATCTCGAGCAGGAAGTTGAAACTACCGAAAAGCTCGTTGGTACTCATCTGACCCTCATCCGTCTCGTGTTCCGCGGGTCGACGATGGCGATCGACTCGCAGGGGAAGCGTGACGGGCCGCCGTTTTCACTGCCACCTGGACCCGGCACTCCGAGAGGATACCCGGGGCGATCGCGCGTGTCTCGGTCGAGTTCGACAGAAACCGACGGGATCGCCCCGGAGCTCGGTCACTCCTCGATCAGGGCGCCGCCGTCCCACTGGCCGATCGAGAACACCACGAACTCCGCCGGCTTCACCGGGCAGATCCCGACCTGGACGTTGACCTGGCCGGCGTCGATCAGGTACCGCGGATTGGTCTCCGCGTCGCACTTGACGTAGAACGCCTCCTCCGGCGTCCCGCCGAACAGCGCGCCCGACCGCCAGACCCGCAGGAGGTACGCCCGCACGTCGCGCGACAGCTTCGACCACAGGTACCGGTCGTTCGGCTCGAACACCGCCCACTGCATGCCCTGCATGATCGACTGCTCGATCATGATGAAGAGCCGCCGGACGCTGACGTACTTCCACTGCGGATCGGACTTCGTCGCGAGGGTCCGCGCGCCCCAGATCCGGATCCCGCGATCCTTGAAGATCCGGATCACGTTGACGCCGCGATCGTTGTACTGACCCTGCTCGATCCGGTTGATGTTCTGCGACAGGCCGGTGATCCCCATCACCACCTCGTTCGCCGGCGCCTTGTGCACGCCGCGCTCGCCGTCGACCCGGGCGTACACGCCGGCCACGTGGCCGCTCGGCGGGACGTACACCTCGTTGCGCTCGCACGGGGTGAGCTTGCGCCGGATCATCCCGCGGATCGCCGGGTCGGGGGCCTTGCCGACGAACCAGCTCGGCTTCGCGATCTTGACCCACGGCACGTACATCGCACCGAAGCCCTTCGCCGACGCCGGGATGTCGAGATCGCCCAGCGACACGATCGGGCCGTCGACGATCGCGAACCGATCCTTGCGGGTCTCGCAGTGCTCGAGCATCTCGCGCTGTTGGTTGAACGTCAGGCCGGGCGCCACGTGCAGGGCGAGGTCGTCGCAGTCGTCGAACGCGTACAGCCCGACCTTGTCCGCCTGGTTCTCGCGGATCGACAGCTCGAGGTCACCGACCCCCATCAGGTACACGTACGACTTGCCGCCGCCGTTGTCGTAGAACCCGTTGACGCCCGCGACGAAGTTGAACACCGACGGCTGCGACAGCCACTTCCGGAACTGCTCCTTCAGCGCGTCGTCCGAGGTGAGCGCCTCGAACACTGCGTCCGCGGCGTCGTCCGGATCGTCGATCTTCCGCCCGACCAGCTCCTCGATCGACCGGGTCTCGACCATGTACTGAGCGAAGTAGCTCTGCAGCCAGCGGAAGAACTCGCTCTTGTTGGTCACCGGGAACGGCGGGACCGAGTACTCGTTGGCGAGGGACGTGCCCTTCGCGCCCTGGAACTCGTAGCCGTACACCCCGAGGAGGTCCTTCGCGGCCCGCGGCTTCGGCTTGTCGATCGGGAACGCGGCGTGGACCGTGTTCAGCATCTCCTCGACCAGCATCTCGGTGTCGGAGATCACCTTGCCCTCGACGTCGAGGACCTTGGCGTTGACCTCGACGCTCTCCTTGCCGACGGTGATCTTGGTGGCGCCGTTCTGCGACTTGCCGATGCTCGGCTTGTGCCCGCACATCTCGAGCAGCGCCTTCAGGTCCTTGACCGACGTCCGCTTGAGCCGGAACGCCTCGGTCAACGCCGTCACCGCTTCGTCCGCGCTCTCCCCCTGGATCGCGCCCTTCGTGTCGACGAGCTGGGGGACGACCTTGCCCTGGAGCTGCTTGGTCCCGTCCGAGGCGGCGATCGCGACCGCGTCGACCCGCGGCTCGTGCTTGAACAGCCCGAGGAACCCGGGGATCGACGTCGCCACCGAGGCGATCGGGCGAGGGCCCGAATCGACCTCACGGATGTACACGCCTGGGGTGTGGTATTCCATTTGCCGCTATTCCTCGCTCTCGTTGTCGTCCGCGATGGGACGGTGTCCGAACCCTGGCGGTCCGATGGTCGTGGTTGGGGGAGACGCCGCGCTCGACGAGGGGATCGCGATCCGACCGGTCGCGCGGTCGCCGGTCGCCCCCTCCTTGCCGTCCGGGACGTGCAGCTTGGCCCGGTGGTGGCGGATCGTGGTCGGCGGGCCCGAGATCAGCGAGCCCTCCATCGCGCACACCGCCCGGTAGGTCAAGAACGGCCGGAACGGCGCCTCGTTGATCGTGTAGAAGTTCACCGCGTCGCCGATCGTCAGATCGTCGACCAGGGCGAGCGAGACCTTCTCCATGATCACGTTCTCGCCCTCGTTGTCGATCGTCCACGGCGTGCCGGTGGAGTCGACCGCCTGCCCGTCCGGCAACACGTACCGACGAGGACGGTACACGAGGTGGGTCGCGTCGTACAGCCGCATCAGTACCCAGCCGAGCAGCCGCTCGGCGTCGCTCCGGAACTTGCTGTGGACCGCGATCAGGTAGTACAGGTTCAGGTACAGCGGGGCGCGCTCGTAGAACACCTGCTCGACGTTCTTGTCGCCGAACACCGACACCTTCGCCGCCCGCCACTGCTTGCTGTTCATCAGGGCGGTCTCCTGGGCCGCCCGGTACATGTAGACGTACAGGACCTCTTCGCGATCCTTCGGGACGAACGACAGGTCTTCTTCGATCCGCGGGGGCGGGTTGGCGGAGGCCCACCCGTCGAGCAGGAACCGGTGGAGGGACTCGGTGACCTCTCCGATGATGTTCAGGCCCTGGATCGGCCCCTGGACGAAGCCCTCGGGCAGGACCCGGGTCCGGAGGTCGCTCAAACCGCCCCTCCGGACCGGCCAGCCGAGAGCCCAGCGGCCGCGACCCGCGCGAACGGCCGCGGGACCCACCGGATCGCCGGCCGCCCGCCGGCGACCGGCGAGCCCACCAGCCGCCGGAGCTCGGTCAGGAACGCCCGGAACGCCCGACCGACCCGCACCGTGTCCGCCCGGTCGCGCGGCGGCTCGGGCGGGATCAGCACCACCACGGCGCCCGAGCCCGGAGTCAGCGCGAACGGGTACCGCACGATCCGCATCAGCAGCGGCGCGTTCGGCTCGGTCCGCGCGGGCTTCGCCAGCTTCGGCGGGCGGACCTCGCGCACGGTGAGCGACGCCCCGGGATCCGGCCGCGGCGCACGGGAGCCGGGGCGGAGTTCGGTCGACAGCCGGCCGAACAGCCGGCATGCGGGCTGTCGCCGATCCCAGCGAGAGAAGTCCGGAACATGCCGTTCCAGGCGCTCCGTGGCTCGATTCCGCACCGTCATGGGTCGCGCGCTCACAGGGGTCGGATGGGTATCCTGCGGGGTACAGTGCCCCGAGATCAAGACCCGGACGAGAAAAAGATCCGCCGGTCGATCTCTGCCCCGGTGCGTCCGGCAGTGGGGTGATACGGTCGGCCGATGGGTGAGGACCGAACCCGGGGCGCCGCCCGAAAAGACCGCTCGGGCGCGGACCGTTCGACGCAGGACGCGGCGGCGGATCGGTCGGTGGCGATCGACGCCGGTCGCGAGGCCCGATCGCGGCTCCAGGAGCTGGCCCGCGCCGTGGGCAACGACGAGATCGCGAAGCGGATCGCGTCGGGCAACGCGACCCGTGACCAGATGCTGGCGTTCGTGGCCGAGCGGCTGGGCGTGGTCCGCGAGCTCCAGCTCCGCGAGGACCAGCTCACCGAGAAGCAGGCGAGCTACGCGTGGTGGCGCGAGGCGAGCGAGAGCCAGCGCCCGAACACGACCGAGCCCGAGCCGACCCGGTGGCACGGCACCGCCCGCGCGTACGAGCTGGCCGTCCGCGCGTTGTGCGCCGGGGACGTGCGCCAGGGGGCGGTCCTGCTGGACGAGGCGATCCGGCTCGAGCAGCAGACGACCGACGGGCTGACCGATCTGGTCGACCCGGCTGACGCCGAGCACGACGCCGCGCTCGACACCGGGTTCCTCGCGGGGCTCGCGGCGGCGACCCCGGCGTGCGGTGCTGTCGCCGAGCCACCCCCGATCCGGGCGCTGCTCGACGACATCCTGCGGGTGCAGACGACGGTGCCGGAGGCGCCGACCCGCCGCCACCCGCGGGCGCCGTGGTGGACGACCGACGAAGACGACGAGGGGGAGCCCGATGGCGCAGGTGGTGGATGAGCTCGCGCGGCTGATCGCGTTCCCGACGGTGTCGACCCGACCGGTCACTGCGCTCGCCGCACACCTCGCCGAGCAGGCCGAGGCGCTCGGGTTCGGGATCGAGCGGTTCACCCCGGCCGATCGCGCCGACAAGTGCACGGTGATCGCGTCGATCGGCCCGGACGACGAGCCGGGGCTGGTGATCAGCGGCCACATGGACGTGGTGCCGACCGAGGGCCAGCCGTGGTCGTCGGATCCGTTCCGGCTGGTGGAGCGCGCAGGCGCGGTGTACGGCCGCGGCACGGCCGACATGAAGGGGTTCATCGCCGCGGTCAACCTCGGCCTGGCGCGGATCCCGCGCGACGCGTACCGTCGCCGGCTGGTGCTGGTGTGGACCCACGACGAAGAGATCGGCTGCCTCGGCTCCGGCGCGCTGGCCGACGCCTGGACCGGCCGTCCCCTGCCCCGCGCGTGCTGGATCGGCGAGCCGACGGAGTTCCGGATCCAGCGGATGCACCCGGGACACGTCGCGGTCGAGATCGTGGTCGAGGGCCGCGCCGCGCACTCGTCCCGCCCGGACCTCGGGCTGAACGCGATCGAGGGCGCCGCGGCGGTGATCGAGGTCGCACGCCGGCTCGGGGCGGAGCTCGCCGCTCGCCCGGGGGCGTTCCCGGAGATGGAGCGGCCGTGGGTCACGCTGAACGTGGCGGAGATCGCCGGCGGTCAGGCGGTGAACATCGTCCCGGACCTGTGCACGCTCCGGCTCGGGTACCGGCCGCTGCCCGGCCAGGACCCGCTCGAGGTCCACCGCGAGCTCGCCGCCCGGATCGACG